>JBIIFR010000015.1:0-10457 GCA_044237215.1 Gaiellales bacterium | reverse complement strand
GCTGGACTCTGAGCCATGCGCCCGATAGGCTGATCGTGGAGTCAGGTTCGTCGGGGAGAGGGAACGCCATGCATGACGTCATCGTGATCGGAGCCGGCTTCGCCGGGTGCGCGGCCGCCCGCGAGGTGCGCCGGGCCGGCAAGACCCCGCTGGTCCTCGAGGCCCGCGACCGCATCGGCGGGCGCACCTGGACCTCGGACTGGGATGGTCAGCAGTTCGAGCGCGGTGGCAACTATTTCCACTGGTTCCAGCCGCACCTCTGGACCGAGGTCACGGCCGCCGGCGTGACGGCGCTCGCCCCACCGGTCGGCGACCCCGTGCACTGGACCGTCAACGAGGAGCTCCGCACCGGCACCCGCGCCCAGCGCGAAGCCATCAACGAGTCGGCCTGGAACAAGTACAACGCGGGCTCGTGGGAGATCCTCCCCGAGCCGCACGTACCCCTGCGCCACCCCGACCGTATCGCTCGACTCGACGCCATGACGATCCAAGAGCGCATCGACGAGCTGGACCTGACCGACGATGAGCGCGCGCTCCTGATGGTGGAGTGCGAGGGCGTGGCGAGCGGCCACCTCGACGATGCCGGGGCCCTCTCCGTGCTGCGCTGGCACGCGCTGTCCGGCCACACGCTGGCCGGCACGCAAGAGGCCGCCGGCGGCTACACGATCGCCGAGGGCACGCTCGCGTTCCTGCAGCCGATCCTCGATGCCGCCGCCTGCGACCTGCACCTCGAGGCGCCGATCGAGGCCATCGAGCAGGAGGACGACCACGTCGTCGTCACGTTGCGTTCCGGCGCGTCGCTGGCGGCACGCGCGTGCGTCGTGACCGTCCCGCTCAACGCGCTGGGCGCGATCCGCTTCGAGCCCGGGCTGTCGGAGATCAAGCGGTCCGGCATCGCCCTCGGGCAGGCAGGTATCGGCAGCAAGGTCATGCTCAAGGTGCGCACGCCCGGCGGCCCCGTGTCGGGCATGCACCCGAACCACCCCTTTGGCTTCCTCGGCACGATCTTCGACCTGCCCGGGGACGAGCAGATCCTCGTGTGCTTCGGCCACGACGGCGACGAGATCGTCGACGGCGACCTCGGCTGGGCGCAGCGCGAGCTGGACCGGGCGATTCCCGGGTGCGAGGTGATCGGGATGAATTACCACGACTGGAAGTCCGACGAGTTCGCGCAGGGCACGTGGGGCGTGCACCGCCCGGGCTGGTACACGACCCACCACGCCGAGATGCAGCGCCCCGAGGGGCGCGTGATCCTGTCGAACTCCGACTGGGCCGATGGCTGGGCCGGCTTCGTCGACGGTGCCCTTGAATCGGGCAAGCACGGCGGCCGCTGGGCCGCTGCGCAGGTGTAGACGGACGCCACCCAAAGCGCACGCCCGGGGCAGGCGCGCTGGACTCTGAGCCGTGCGACCGATAGGCTGACTACGTAGTCAGGGTCGTCCGGAAGAGGGAACGCCATGCATGACGTCATTGTGATCGGGGCCGGCTTTGCCGGCTGCTGCGCGGCCCGCGAGGTGCGCCGCGCCGGCAAGACCCCGCTGATCCTCGAGGCCCGGGATCGCATCGGCGGGCGCACGTGGACGTCGGACTGGGACGGCCAGTGCTACGAGCGGGGCGGCAACTTCGTCCACTGGTTCCAGCCGCACATCTGGTGCGAGATCGAGGCCGCCGGGTCCACGCCGCTGGCGATCCCTGAGATCAAGCGCGCCTTCTGGACCGTCGGCGACGAGCTGCACGAGGGCACGTGGCAGGAGCGCGAGGCAATCGGCGGCCGCGGCTGGGTGCTGTTCAACGAGCACTCCGAGGAGCTGCTCTCGCTGCCGCACTCGCCGCTCTCGCCGACCAACGACATTGCGCGCTTCGATCAGCTGACGATTCTTGAGCGCATGGATGAGCTCGAGCTCGCCGATGACGAGCGGGCGATCCTGATCGCCGAGCTCGAGGGCATGGCCAGCGGCACGGTCGACGACGCCGGCGCGCTGACGGGCCTGCGCTGGCACGCGTTGTCCGGCCACACGCTGGAGGGCTGTCAGGCCGCGACCGGACTCTTCACGATCGTCGAGGGGACGCTCAGCGTGCTGCAGCCGATCCTCGACGCCGCGGCCTGCGAGGTTCGCCTCAACACGCCGATCGCGTCGGTCGCGCAGAGCGGCGACCGCGTGACGGTGACAACGCGGGACGGCGAGGAGTTCACCGCCGGCACCGTCGTCGTGACCGTACCGCTCAACGTGCTCGGCGACATCAGCTTCGACCCGCCGCTCTCCCCCGCCAAGCAGGGTGCGATCGCCCTCGGGCAGGCCGGCCTCGGCTCCAAGATGATGATCCGTGTCAAGGGCCCCGAGGGCGGCGTCTGGGGCGTGCACCCGGACCACCCCTTCTCCTACGTCGCGACGCTCTTCGAGCACGACAACGGCGAGCAGACCTTCGTGTCCTTCGGCCGCAAGGGCTCGGAGACCCACGCAGACGATCTCGCCTGGGTGCAGCGCGAGCTCGACCGCATCGTCCCCGGGTACACCGTGCTCGAGACCCGCATGCACGACTGGGAGGCCGACGAGTTCTCCAAGGGCACGTGGGCGGTCCATCGCCCGGGCTGGTACACGCACTACCACGCCGACATGCAGCTGCCGGAGGGCCGCGTGATCCTGTCGAACTCCGACTGGGCCGACGGCTGGTCGGGCTTCGTCGACGGCGCAGTCGAGTCGGGCAAGCGTGGCGGGCGCTGGGCGGCCGCGCAGCTCTAAACGAGACCTTTTCCAGACCGATACCAGACCGATTTGCAATTCGGTCTGATATTCGGTACCTTCCGGTCCGCAACCTCGGAAGGCGTCGATGTACGACTACGGATTCTTCTCGTACGACTCGAAGGCGGACATGCTGGAGCGCTCCCGCGCGTTCTGGAATCCCGACAAGACCGACTTCTGGCAGGACGCCGGCATCGACCTCGTGATCGATCGCCGCGAGGGTTACTACCTCTGGGACATGGCCGGCCGCCGCCTGATCGACGTGCACCTCAACGGCGGCACGTACAACCTCGGCCACCGCAACCCCGAGCTGATCGCCACGCTCGAGCAGGCCATGCAGCACTTCGACATGGGCAACCACCACTTCCCGTCGCTGGCGCGTACCGCGCTGGCCGAGGCGCTGGTCAAGACGTGCGCCCCCAACATGCGCCGCGTGATCTACGGCGCGGCCGGCGGCGAGGCCATCGACATCGCGATCAAGACGGCGCGCCACACCAAGCAGCGCCGCAAGATCGTCTCGCTGATCAAGGCGTACCACGGCCACACCGGCCTCGCCGTTGGCACGGGTGACGACCGCTTCTCGAAGCTGTTTCTCGCGGACCATCCCGAGGAGTTCATCAACGTCCCGTTCAACGACCTCAACGCGATGGAGGACGCGCTCAAGGGCCGCGACGTCGCTGGCGTCCTGATCGAGTCGATCCCCGCGACCTACGGCTTCCCGCTCCCCGAGCCCGGCTACCTCCAGGGCGTCAAGCGCCTCTGCGAGCAGTACGACACGCTCTACATCGCCGACGAGGTCCAGACCGGCCTGATGCGCACAGGCGAGATGTGGTGCATCTCGAAGTCGGGCGTCGAGCCGGACATCATGGTCATCGGCAAGGGCATCTCCGGCGGCATGTACCCGCTCTCGTGCGTCGTCGTCTCCGAGGAGTGCTCGGCCTGGCTCAAGGAGGACGGCTTCGGCCACATCACCACGGTCGGTGGCTCGGAACTCGGCTGCATCGTCGGGATGAAGGTCCTCGAGATCTGCGGTCGTCCCGAGGTGCGCTCGATGGTGCACTACATGGCCGAGCGCTTTCAGCAGGGCCTGCGCCAGATTCAGGAGATCTACCCCGACTGGTTTGTCGGTATTCGCCAGGACGGCGTCGTGATTGGCCTCGAGTTCAACCATCCGACCGGTGCGAAGATCGTGATGAAGCACCTCTACGCACACGGCATCTGGGCGATCTTCTCCACGCTCGATCCGCGCGTGCTGCAGTACAAGCCCGGCATCCTGCTGAGCCCCGAGCTGGTCGATGAGATCCTCGACCGCACGGAGATCGCCATCGGTAAGGCGTACGCCGAGTGGAAGTCCATGTCGCGCCAGGCGGTGACGGCATGAGCATGATCGAGCTCGAGCGCCGCGATCCTCCTGGGGCTGCTCGCGCCGCGATGATGCTGCAGCGCGCTCACTGGGCCGCCGAGACGTTCGCCCGCTACGACCGCACCCGCGTCGTGCGCATCCTCGACGCCGTTGCCGAGGCCGCCGAGGCCCACGCCGAGCGCTTCGCCGAAGAGGCCGTCGCCGAGACCGGCATGGGCGTCGTCGAGCACAAGATCCTCAAGAACCGCATGCTCTCGCGCGGCCTCTGGGACCACTACCGCGACCACGACTTCGTCAGCCCGCGCATCGACGCCGGCGCCAAGATCCTCGAGCTGCCGCGTCCTGCCGGCGTGATCTTCGCGCTGACGCCCGTCACCAATCCCGTCGCGACCGTGTACTTCAAGGTGATGCTCGCCCTGATGACGCGCAACGCGATCGTCGTCAGTCCGCATCCCGGCGCCAAGCACGTCTGCGCCGACGCTGTGCGCATGCTCTCCGATGCGGCGGTCCGCGCCGGTGCCCCCGACGGCTGCATCCAGATCGTCGAGGAGCCGTCGATCCCGCTGATCGAGGCGCTGATGACCGACCCGACGACCGACGTTGTCGTCGCAACCGGCGGCGGCGCCGTCGTACGCGCCGCCTATCGCTCTGGCAACCCCGCCCTCGGCGTCGGCCCTGGCAACGTGCCGTCGTTCGTCGACGCCAGCGCCGACATCACCGCGGCCGCTCGCGAGATCATCGACTCCAAGTCGTTCGACCACTCCATCCTCTGCACCAACGAGTCGGTCGTGATCGTTGAGGAGGAGGTCGCCGACCAGCTCGAGCGCGAGCTGAAGAAGCACGGCGGCCACATCGTCGACGCCAGCGAGGTTGAACAGGTGCGCGAGCACCTCTTCCCCAACGGCCACATGCGCCTCGACCTGATCGGCAAGAGCGCGCTCGAGCTCGCCGAGGCCGCGCAGCTGAAGGTGCCCGCGAACACGCGCGTGCTGATCGCGCCGTTCTCACTCGTCGTGCCCGAGGAGCCGCTGGCGCACGAGAAGCTGTTCCCGCTGCTCGGCCTCGTGCGCGTGCCCAACACGCGGGCCGGCATCTCGGCCGCCCAGGCGATGCTGCGCATCACGGGTGCCGGCCACTCGGCCTCGATCCACTCGCGCAACGCGCGGACGATCATGGCCTACGGCGCTGCCGTCAAGGTGCTGCGCGTCTCGGTCAACGTGGGCAACAGCCTCGGCTCGGCCGGTGCGCTGACCAACCTCTCGCCCACGATGACGATCGGCACCGGGTTCTACGGCCGCTCGTCCATCGGCGAGAACCTCGAGCCGCGCCACCTCGTCAACCTGATGCGCGTCGCCTACAACGCCGACGCCTCCGTCCCCTTCGACGACTTCACCGGCCTTGAGCCATGGGTCCTCGAGGCCGCGTCCACCACGTACGCCGCCCCCGCCGAGAGCGCCTCCAGCGCCCCCGAAACCGACCTGCTGCGCGAGGAGATCCGCAAGGTGATCCTCGAGGAGCTCAAGGAGCTGACCCGCCAGTGAGCAATGCAACCGCCGTCGAGCTCCGCTCCTGCATCTATATCGACCAGCTGCAGCCGCAGACGATGTGCTACCTCGGCTCGTGGATCAAGGGTCGCCTGCCGCGCGCCGGCATGGCCGCGCAGATCATCGAGGTCGCCCCGGGTCTCGACATCGAGGCGCTCACCGACGTCGCGCTCAAGCACGACCGCGTCGAGGCCGGCATCCTCTTCGTCGAGCGCACCTTCGGCTACCTCGAGATGCACTCGCTCTCGCCCGCCGCGATCAGGTCCGCGACGAGCGCCGTGCTCGACGCCCTCGACCTGTCCGGTCGCGACACGATGAAGCCGAAGATCCTCGCGAAGAAGGTCATCTCGCGCGTCGACGGCCAGCATGCCTTCCTGATCAACCGCAACAAGATCGGCTCGATGCTCCTGCCCGGCGAGTCGCTGTTCGTGCTCGAATGCCAGCCCGCCTCGTACGCGATCCTCGCGACGAACGAGGCCGAGAAGGCCGCCGACATCAAGGTGATCGACTACCGCATGATCGGCGCCACCGGCCGCGTCTACCTGTCCGGCGAGGAGGCCAACGTCCGCGCTGCGGGCGAGGCCGCCGTCGCCGCGCTGGAGGCAATCGCGTGAGCGAAGCCCCCGTCAACGAGAGCGCCGAGATGCACACGGCACTGAAGACCGCGCTCGCCGAGCTGCTGCCCGACATGCTGCGTGAGCACCAGACGGCTCCGGTCGCCCAGGTGCCCGCACCGCCCGTTGCGCAGACGCTGCGCCCGAGCACCTGGCATCCGTCGCAGCAGGCGCCCGATCCGGCGGGTAACGTCGCGCCGGCTGCCGCACCGGCTGCTGGGAGTGCCGTTGAGCACGTGCGCCTCAAGGACGACCGCGACCTCGACGCCTTCGTGCGCTCGCTGGCCCGCCGTCTCGAGCATCCGGCCGAGCGCGCCGCGATCGCGACGGGCCGTATCCGCTTCACCATGACGGGCCACGGCACCGCCGCTGCGCCCGCACCCGCCTCGACTGGCGGCGCTGAGCGCATCGAGCGCGGCGCCGTCACCGAGCGCATCATCGAGCGCGCCGCGGAGCGCGGCGGCGTCCTCGTGCTCGGCCCCAAGGCCGTGCTCACGCCAATGGGCAAGGATCGTGCCCGCGCGCTCGGCGTCCAGATCCAGAGGGAGACAGCATGCTGAAAGGCACAGTGAAGGGATCCGTGTGGGCGACCAAGCGCGTCGAGGACGTGCCGCACGGAGCATTTCTCGAGGTGGAGCTCGAGGGCGGTGGCTCGATCGTCGCCTTCGACATCCTCGGCTCGGGCGTCGGCGAGCGGGTCCTCGTCGCGACCGGATCCGTCGCCGCGTCGCGCTTCGCGCCGGCCCACCCGCCGATCGATGCGCTGATCATCGGCCTGCTCGACCAGTCCTAGACCCCCAATTCATCCAGTTCGTCCCGTTCGAGATCCAAGGAGGGATCACATGTCTGAAGCACTCGGAATGATCGAAACCAAGGGGTACGTGGCCGCACTCGCCGCCGCCGACGCCATGGTCAAGGCCGCCAACGTGACCATCGTCGGTCGCGAGGAGGTCGGTGACGGGCTCGTCGCAGTCGTCATCCAGGGCGACGTCGGTGCCGTCAAGGCCGCCACGGAGGCCGGTTCGGAGACCGCCGCAACCGTCGGCGAGCTCGTGTCCGCGCACGTCATCCCGCGCCCGCACGCCGAGCTCGGCAAGCACTTCACGGCCGGCAAGTAGGGAGCACCCGATGGCCGGACCGGATATCGAACTGCGCGTCTATCTCCCCATTCCCGAGCTGCGTCGGCAGTTCGCGGCCTACATGGGGACGCCGACGCGCGCTCGCGGCTACCCGCCGATGGAGGGCGAGCACTCCCTGATCGTCGAGGTCGCCCCCGGTCTGGCCATCGAACGTGTCATCGACCTGGCCCTCAAGGCCGTGCCCGAGGTCGAGCCCGGCATCCTCTTCGTCGAGCGCCAGTTCGGCGTGCTCGAGCTACACGCCAAGGATGCCGAGACGGTGGAGCGCGCGGGCGCGGCGATCCTGGCCGGCATCAACGCCGAGCCGTCGCACCAGCTGAAGCCGCGCATCCTGTACTCGGACATCATCGAGAACATCACGGATCAGCACGCGGTGATCGTCAACCGCAACCGCCAGGCCTCGATGGTCCTGCCGGGTGAGACGCTGCTCGTCTACGAGATGACGCCGGCGCTGTTCGCGGCGATGGCGGCGAATGAGGCCGAGCGCGTCGCGCCCGACGTCACCGTCGTCGACATCGCGATGATCGGCGCGACGGGCCGCATCTACATGAGTGGCAAGACCGAGAGCGTCATCCGTGCCCGCGACGAGATCACGCGCGTGCTCGAGGCCGTCGTCGGTCGCGACCACGGGTAGATGCGTCAAAGGGGTCAGACCCTTTTGACGCATCACATCGTTGCGGTCTGATTCAGCAGGGGACCGATGCGCCAAAAGGGCCTGACCCCTTCGCCGCATCGGTCTGGTCGAACAGACCGGATACCCATATACTCCGGCACCTGAGGAGGGGCGGGGACCATGGCAGAGGTGGTGGAGCAAGCTGAGGTGGATCGCCTGGCGCAGGCCGCGCTTGCGCACTACGACCTGTCCGCCCACTCGACCCTCCGGTTGATCAACCTCTCGGAGAACTGGACCTACCGCGTCGAGGATCCCGACTCCGGCAGCGCCTACGCGCTGCGCGTGCACCGCACCGAGTACCACACGCCGGCGGAGATCGCCTCCGAGCTGATGTGGATCGACGCGCTCCAGCAGGACGACGTCGTCGGCACCGTCACCGCGCTGCCAGCCCGCTCCGGCGAGCGCGTCATCCAGCTCGCCACCGACGTGCTGCCCGAGCGCAGCGTCGTCCTGTTCGCCTGGGAGGAGGGCGCACCGCCCGATCCTGATGCCGATCTGATTCCCGTCTATCGCACGCTCGGCGCGATCAGCGCCGGCATGCACGAGCACGCGCGCCGCTGGCAGCAGCCCGCCGCCTTCACGCGCTTCGCCTGGGATTTCGACACCGCGCTCGGCCAGCAGGGCCACTGGGGTCCGTGGCAGGACGCCGTCGGCCTCGACGCCGAGAAGCGCGACCTTTTCCAGCGCACCGTCGACGTCGTCGATCGCCGCCTGCAGGCGTACGGCAAGGGCCCCGAGCGTTACGGCCTGATCCACGCCGACATGCGCCCGGCCAACGTCCTCGTGCTCGGCGATGACGTGCGCGCGATCGACTTCGACGACTGCGGCTCCGGCTGGTTCATGTACGACTTCGCGACCACGATCTCGTTCATCGAGGAGCACCCGATGGTGCCCGAGTGGCGGGCCTCGTGGCTGGAGGGCTACCGCTCCGCCGGCACACTCAGCGCCGAGGACGAGGCCGAGCTCGACACCTTCGTGATGCTGCGCCGGCTGATGCTCCTCTGCTGGGTCGGCTCCCACTTCGCCCACGCCGTCGAGGCTCAGGAGCTCGGCGCCGATTTCACGCTCGCCACGTGTCCGCTCGCGGAGACGTATCTCTCGCACTACGCCTGACCAGGAGGTCACCCCATGACGAAGATGTTCAACTCCCTCGAGGGCCGCAGCGTCCTCGTCACCGGCGGCACCAAGGGCATCGGCCTCGGCATCGCCCGGGTCTTTGCGCTGGCCGGCTGCAAGGTCGCCGTCTCCGGCCGCGATGAGGCCACAGGTGCTGCGGCCGTCGCCGACCTGGGCCCGTCCGCGATCTTTGTGAAGGGCGACGTCAGCCGCGCCGCCGACTGCAAGCGCGTCGTCGACGAGACCGTGGAGCGCCACGGCGGGCTCGACATCCTCTGCGCCAACGCCGGCATCTTCCCCGAGTGCCGCCTCGAGGACATGACCGAGGAGGTGCTCGACCTGATGCTCGACACGAACCTCAAGGGCAACATCCTCTCGGTCGCGCAGGCGATTCCCGCCCTCGCCCAGTCGGGCCACGGCCGGATCATCCTGACGTCGTCGATCACCGGCCCCTTCACCGCGATTCCGGCGCTGTCGCACTACGGCGCCTCGAAGGCCGGCCAGCTCGGCTTCATGCGCGGCGCGGCAATGGAGCTCGCCCCGAAGAAGATCACGATCAACGCCGTGCTGCCGGGCAATATCCTGACCGAAGGCCTCGTCGGCCTGGGCGAGGACTACCTGCGCACCGCCGCCGAGTCGATCCCGCTCGGCAAGCTCGGCGACCTCGAGGACATCGGCTACGCCGCGATGTTCCTCGCCACGGACGAGGCCAAGTTCATCACCGGCCAGACGATCGTGGTCGACGGCGGCCAGACGCTGCCCGAGGCTCCCTCCGCCATGGAGGCGATCTGAGCAAGGCCGCGCCACGCGACGGCGCTGCCGGGCAGCTCGGGCCGGCCGGCATCGCCGTGCGCGATCGCATCCTCGGCGAGATCAGCAGCGGCGCACTCGCCCCGGGCGAGCGCCTTGGTGGCGAGCGCGACCTGGCAGAGAGCTACGGCGTCAGCCGCTCGACGCTGCGCGCCGCTCTGGGCGCACTCGAGTCGATGGGTGCCGTCCGCCGCCAGTCGGGCCGCACCGGCGGTACCTTCGTCGCGGCGCGCAAGGTCGAGCGCGACCTGCGCAGCATGGCCGGTCTGCCGTCCTACCTTCGCCGCCAAGGCTTCTCGGCCGACGCCCGGGTGCTGTCGACCGCCACGATCGAGGCCGATGCGGAGACGGCGGCCGCCCTCGATCTTGCGGTCGGCGCGCTCGTGCTCGAGATCGTGCGCGTGCGCCTCGCCGACGGCGAGCCGATCTCCTACGAGCGAGCGCGCTTCCCCGCCGC
>JBIIFR010000291.1:0-2807 GCA_044237215.1 Gaiellales bacterium | reverse complement strand
AATCGTCTCGGTATCGATCTTCGTGGCGACGCCCTCGAGGATGCGTCCCTGCATCGTCGTCGGGATCGCAGTGGCGCACTCGACCATCTCGATCATGCGCGAGACCTCGGCCTGCGCGTCGGGATACGTCTTGCCCATCTCGCGGGTCGCGGTCGCGGCGATCTCGTCGGCGCGCTTGACGAGCTGCTCACGGAAGCCAAACAGCCAGCGGGCGCGCTCGATGGTGCTGCGGGCCTTCCATGCGGGGAAGGCGGCGCGCGCGGCCTGCACGGCGGCATCGACATCGTTGGCGCCCGACAGCGGGACCTGGGCGAGCACCTCGCCGGTGGCGGGGTTGGTGATGTCCATCAGCTCGGAGCTGGTGGACGGCACCCAACCACCGTTGATGTAGTTCGGCAGGATCTTCGTTGCGGTCGCGCTCATGACTCAGTGCACCTCAAGGGGACGTTGGTGGTGTGGGGATGCTAGCCGCGACGCCTACGCGGCGGCGCGTTCCATCAGCTGGCGCTTGACGCGCGCCAAGATGGCTCCCACGCTGCGCATGCGCAGGGGGGAGACGACTTCGGCCAGGCCGAGGCCGCTGGCGAAGTCGGACGGGGTGCCGAGCACCTCGTCAACGGTGCAGCCGTCGAGGCCCGCGAAGATGATCCCGGCGAATCCCTTCGACGTCGGGGCCTCGTCGGGCGCGGCGAAGAAGAGGCGGACGACATCGCCGTCCTCGACCTCGGCGTGCACGAACAGCGGCGTCTGGCACTCGTCGACGCGCTCGAGCGTCTGCCCCTCGAAGCGCGCCGGCAGGTCGGGCAGGTCGCCGGCGTACTCGAACAGCAGGTCAAGACGCTCGGTGCGGTCGACCTCCTGGAACTCGCCGACGATCACGGCGAGGCGGGGAGGCAGCTCGCTCACGCGGGCTTCTCGATCGGTACGCGGACGGCGTTGCCCCACTCGACCCACGAGCCGTCGTAGTTGCGGACGTTCTCAAAGCCGAGCAGGTGCGTCAGCACGAACCAGGTGTGGCTCGAGCGCTCACCGATGCGGCAGTACGTGATGACGTCATCGCCCGGCGCCATGCCGAGCTCGCCCTCGTAGATGCCGCGCAGGTCCTCAACCGACTTGAACGAGCCGTCGTCGTTGGCGGCGCGCTTCCACGGGACGTTCTGCGCGGTCGGCACGTGCCCGCCGCGTTGCACGCCCTCCTGCGGATAGTCGGGCATGTGCAGCAGCTCACCCGAGAACTCGCCGGGCGAGCGCACGTCGACGAGCGGCCCGCTGCCGATGTGCTGGAGCACGTCCTCCTTGAAGGCGCGGATCGTCGCGTCGTCGCGCGGCACGACGGGGTACTCACTCGCCGTGGCCGGGGTGGCCTCGGTCGTCATCGCTCGGCCCTCGGCGATCCACTTGGCGCGGCCGCCGTCGAGCAGGCGGACGTCCGGGTGGCCGAACAGGCTGAAGACCCAGAGGGCGTAGGCCGCCCACCAGTTGAAGTTGTCGCCGTAGACGACGACGGTGGAGTCGCGCGTGATGCCGCGTGCGCTGCACATCGCGGCGAAGGCCTCCGGGGAGACGTAGTCGCGCATGACGTCGTCGTTGAGGTCGAGATGCCAGTCGACGTGGTGCGCGCCGGGGATGTGGCCCGTGCGGTGCAGCAGGACATCCTCGTTGGATTCGATCACGACGAGGCCCTCGTCGCCGAGGTGCTCGGCGAGCCAGTCGGTCGTGACGAGGCGCTCGGGGTGGGCGTAGCTCGCGAGCTTGGGGGTGGTGTCTGCGGGAAGCGGCATGGTGTCCTCGATGGCTTGGGTGCGACACGGGGAATGCGCCCCCGCATGGTAGGTCCGATACGGAGCTAGTGGGTCAGCGCGGAGCGACGCGGTCCACGATCCGGTCGAGCGGATCCCAGAAGGCGGCCTGGGCCGCGGCGCCGGTCTGCAGCACGGACAGGTGGCCGAAGCTCAGCTCCGGTCCCGACTCGAGCACGTCGAGCGACGAGGGGTGCGGGGCGATGCTGCGCGCGATCGCGGCGGCGCCGCGGCGGCCGACGACCTGGTCGCGGTCACCGACGACGAGCTCGACGGTCGTGCCGTGGGGCAGCACGAGGGGCGCCGGATCGTTGCGGCGGACGAAGTAGGGAAACACGCCGTAGACGGCGGCCGGGACTGGCAGCTGCCAGGCGTCGGCCTCCGCGGCCGCGATCACGGCGAGGCCCGCGCCGTAGGAGTAACCCGCGGCGATGATCGGTCCGTGATCCGAGCCGAGTGCGCCGAGGCCGGCACGCAGGGCGATCTCGGCGCCGGCGACCATCTGCTTCCGGCTTGAGCGGAGGCTCTCCTGGTAGTACGGAAAGACGACCGCGAGGCCCTGTGCGGTGAGATGGCGGATCCACGGCAGGTAGTTGCGCGTGGCGCGGTCGCTCCAGCCGTGCAGCAAGAGGACGGTGGCGCGCGGCGGCCCGTCGGGGCGGAAGACGTCGGCGTCCGGTACCCGCATCGCCGACGGGTGCAGTGGGGTGCTGGCGCAGGCGGTCAGCAGCGAGTTGACGGCCAGGGTCGGGAGGAGGGTTCGCATGCTCGTTAGGGTCTTTCGCGCCGCACAGGGTCGGCGGCCTGTCGGTGCTGCCGTCATCGACACGTGGCGGCTGGATCAGCGCGGTGCGAGCCGATCCACGATCCGGTCGAGGGGCAGCCAGAAGGCGCGCTGGGCGGCGGCGTCGGTGCGCTGCGGCGCGAAGTGGTCGTGGGTGATCGCGGCGGTCGAGGTGAGCACGTCGATCGTCGCCGGGTGTGGCGCGATCGCCGCGGCTAGCTGGT
>JBIIFR010000290.1:0-2810 GCA_044237215.1 Gaiellales bacterium | reverse complement strand
CTCCAACGCCGGCTACGCGCTCGCCGCCCTTGCCCTCGAGCGAGCCTCCGGACTCAGCTACGACACCTACCTACGCGAGGCGGTGCTGCAGCCACTCGGCCTACAGCGCACAACGCTCGGCGCCGGGTCCGCTGAGCCCACGGTCATCCCGGTCCGCGAGCCGGGGCTGCTCGGCCATGGTGAGCAGCTCTTCAACGGGCCGCGCTTCCGCACCCTCGGGCTGCCACACTCGGGGGGCTTCGGCACCGCGAATGACTACCTGCAATTTCTCCTCAGCGTCTGCGGCCACGGGACCGACCTGTTCAGCGCCGAGGCCCGTGCGGAGCTGCTGACGAACCAGTGCGGCGCGCTGGCGGGCGGCGTGGGGGACTTCATGGAGTGGCCCGTCTGCGATTGGGCCGTCGGCTTCGAACTGTGCGACGGCAAGACGCCGCACTGGACCGGCCCGGGGCTGTCGCCCACCAGCGCGACGCACTTCGGCGCCTCCGGCACGCTCGCGTTCATCGATCCCGTCCGCGACGTCCAGGCCGTCCTGCTCGCCGACCGCGGCACGTACTCCCGTTGGATGCTCGAGCCCGGCGGTTGGCCGGACCTCTGCGCGGCGCTCGTCGCGTAGAGGCGTCAGACTATCGCCATGCGCCTGCGTCAATACTGCGCCTTCTGCGGGGGCCGGCTCGGCCCGCTGGAGGGCAACCGTCAGTCCTGCGGCAGCTGCGGCGAGCCCTACTACCACGACGCCAAGCCGTGCGCGGCCGTGCTCGTCCTCGACGACCGCGGACGCCTGTTGCTCGGGCGCCGCGCGATCGAGCCGCGACAGGGCCTCTGGGATGTGCCCGGGGGGTTCTGCCTGCCGGACGAGACACCGGAGGCCTGCGCGGTGCGTGAGCTGCGCGAGGAGACCGGCTGCGCCATCGAGCTGACGGGATTCCTCGGACACCTGATCGACACCTACGGCGACGACGGGGACCACACCCTCAACGCCGTGTTCACGGGACGGATCGTGGCGGGCGAGCCGACGGCCGCCGACGACGTTGCGGAGCTCCGCTGGTTCGCTCTCGACGACGTGCCGGCCGCGGAGGAGTTGGCCTTCCGCAACACCGCGCAGGCGATCGCGCTCGTGCGCGCGGGCTAGGGGAGGAGAGGCGGGGGAACCCGCGAACACCGCGCCATGACCTTCGACCACGAAGACGACTGGGGCGACGAGCCCTCCCTGACCGGCCTCGAGCAGTGGGACGAGGACCTGTGGGTCGAAGGCGGGCTCGCCTCGATCGAGCGCTATCTCGCGCGGCACGCCGCGTTCGAGCTGTGGTGCGATGAGCAGACGCGGCGCTACGGCCGCAGCCCCGGGGGTGCGGAGGCCTGATCGGCCTTCGCGATAGGATTCGTCGCCGACGACCCCTGCCGCACCCTTGAGCCTCTACGACGCCGTACCCGCCACGCCCGACCACATCGCGATCGAGCATCGCGTGCTGGCGCTGTGGGAGCAGGAGGACACCTTCAACCGCCTGCGCGCGCAGAACGCCGGCGGTCCGACCTTCTCGTTCACCGATGGCCCGATCACCGCGAACAACTCGATGGGCGTGCACCACGCCTGGGGGCGTTCGCTCAAGGACCTGATCCAACGGCACCGGGCCATGCAGGGCCACGAGCAGCGCTACCAGAACGGCTTCGACTGCCAGGGACTGTGGGTTGAGGTCGAGGTCGAGAAGTCGCTCGGGCTGAACTCCAAGCAGGAGATCGAGGCGTACGGCCTCGACAAGTTCGCCCGTGCCTGCCGCGATCGCGTCGCCGAGTACTCCGCGGTGCAGACGCGTCAGTCGAAGCGCCTCGGCCAGTGGATGGACTGGGACCGCTCGTATTACACGATGACGGACCCCAACATCGAGTACATCTGGCGCTTCCTGAAGGAGTGCCACGACCGCGAGATGCTGTACCGCGGCAACCGGCCGATGGTCTGGTGCCCGCGCTGCGGTACGTCGCTCTCGCAGCACGAGTTGATCGATAGCTATCGCGACCGCACGCATCCCACGCTGCACGTGCGCTTCCCGTTCCTCGACGCGCCCGAGGAGGCCGTCGTCGTCTGGACGACCACACCGTGGACGCTGCCCGCCAACGTCGCGGCCGCCGTGGACCCCGCAGCCGAGTACTCCGCCGTGCGCACCTCGCAGGGCATCGACTGGGTGATGACCAGCCGCGTCGCGGATCTGTTCGGCGAGGACGCCGATGTCACGCGCACCGCGGCCGGCGCCGAGCTCGTGGGCCGGCGCTATCGCGGACCCTTCGACGAGCTGGAGCCCGGCGGCGCCGTCGAGCACCGCGTCGTCGCCTGGGACATGGTCGCCGGCGACGAGGGTACCGGCATCGTCCACATCGCACCGGGCTGCGGCGGCGAGGACTTCGAACTCGGCAAGGTTGAGGGCCTCGAGGTCCTCGTGCCCGTCGACGACGCCGGCTGCTTCCTGCCTGCCTACGGATTCCTCACCGGCCTGACCACTGACGACGCAGCCGACCCGGTGCGGGAGCACCTCGAGCGGAACGGCGTCCTCGTCCGCTCCGGGACCATCGAGCACCGCTTCCCCGTCTGCTGGCGCTGCGGCACGGACCTGATCCACCGCGTGGCGGAGGAGTGGTTCATCCGCGCCGAGCCCGTCCGCCAGGCGATGATCGATGCCGCCGCGACGGTCAACTGGGTACCCGAGCAGTACGGCAAGCGCATGGAGGACTGGCTGCGCAACATGGGCGACTGGTGCATCTCGCGCAAGCGCTACTGGGGCCTGCCGCTGCCGTTCTACAAGACCGAGAGCGGCGAG
>JBIIFR010000288.1:0-2811 GCA_044237215.1 Gaiellales bacterium | reverse complement strand
GCGGTCTATAGCCTTCTCGCATGTCGCTTCTCTCCACCTCGCCGAACCGCTGGCTGTCGCTGATCGGCATCTGCGCCGTCACCGCGCTGGTCTGGGTGACGGCCTCGGATATCTCCCTCGCCCTGCCGACGATCGCCCGCGAGTTCGGGGGCTCGATGGACACGTTGCAGTGGGCCGTCAACGGCTACTTCCTCGCCGGCTCACTGATCATCGTCGGCGGCAAGCTCGGCGACATCTTCGGTCGTCGATTCGTCTTCGCGATGGGCACGCTGCTGATCCTCGTGGGTTCCGTTGTGGCGGGACTCGCGCAGGACCCGACGATGCTCATCGTCGGTCGTATCATCGAGGGCGTCGGCGCCGCGGCGATCCTGCCGTCCGCACTCGCAATCGTCGCGGTGTCGTTCAGCGGGCGCGAGCGCGACACGGCAATCGGCGCGTGGATTGCGACCTGCTGGGGGGCCCAGGCGGTGGGGCCGCTCGTCGGCGGACTGCTGATCGCCACGTTGTCGTGGCAGTGGATCTTCTGGATCAACCTGCCGATCGGCGCCGTGGCGTTGCTGCTGATGTGGAAGACGACGCCCGAATCGAGCGAGGAGGGGGCGGATCGGCGAATCGACATCGGCGGCGCACTCACCCTGGTCGGCGGCATCGGGCTGATCTCGTACGGCCTGGTACAGGCGGACACGGCCAGTCCACGCGAGCTGGCGGGCTACTTCCTCGTCGCGCTCCTGCTCCTCGTCGCCTTCGTGCTGATCGAGCGCCGGGTCCGCAACCCTGTTGTGCAGCTGTCGATCTTCCGGCGTGGCCGCTTCAATGGCGCGGTCCTGGCGAACCTGATCGCCAACGTGATCTTCGGCGCCACGATCTTCTTCATGGCGCTCTATCTGCAGGTGGTCGAGGATATGAGCCCGCTGCGGGCGGGCGTGATGCTGCTGCCCGCGACGATTCCGATCCTGCTCGCCAACCCATTCGGCACGCGCCTTGGCTTGCGCTTCGGCCCGTGGCTGCCGACGGCGGTGGGCATGGTGCTCCTCGCCGCGGCGTCGGTGCTGCTGCTCGAGCTGACGGGCTCGTACAACCAGCTGATCGTGCCGTTCCTGCTGCTCGGCGCGGGCATCGGCCTGCAGATCACGCCGTGCGCGGCCGTGGCGGTGGAGGATCCTGACGGCGCCGGCGAGGGCGTGGCGTCTGGTGTCTACAAGGCGTCGAGCATGATCGGTGGCTCGCTCGGCGTGGCTCTGGGCACCGCGATCTTCCAGACGCGGGCCCGGCTCGAATTGGAGCGTATGCTGCAGCCGTTCGACCCGACGTACAAGCAACTGGGCGAGTATCTCGACGTGCTGACGGGCAGCGCCAAGGCTGACGACATCATTCCCGCCGCGGGCATGGACGTCACGGCGACGGTCACACGGGCGTTCGACGTCGCTGTGGCCTACGCGATGGTGCCGTCGGTCATCAGCGCGGTGATCGGCGTCGGCGTGGCCGTGCTGCTGCTGCGCGGCAAGGCGCCCGCCCCCGACGAGATGTAGGGGCAGGCGCCGAGCAGGCGCCTTACGTGACCTTGATCGACCCCTGCATCATGCTCTTGTGCGGGGTGCAGAAGTAGATGTACGTGCCCTTCTTGAGCGTGACCGTCATGCTCTTGGTGCCGACTTCCTTGAGTCCGGTGATCGTTTTGTTGCTGATCCCCGGACCGTTCAGGACGAAGTCGTGCGCGTTGGTCTTGTCCACGACCTTGAAGGTGTACTTGCCGGCCTTCAGGGAGGTGACCTTCTTGCCGCCCTGGGAAACCGAGATGTTGAAGCCGGGGCCGACGAGGCCGTCGATCTGGGTGGCGGCGGAAGCCGGAGCGGCGCTGAGCGCGAGTGCCCCGGCGGCGAGCAGTGGGATGAGTTTGCGGGTGTTCATGTCCTGTCTATCGGCTGCAGCAGAGGCCCGGCCGAGACGGTTTCCGTTAGCGGCGGGCGATGACGGAAACGCGCCGAGTGCTCTTCGACGTGACGGTCTGGGCGAGGATCTCTTTGCTCTTGCTCTTGGCCGTGACGGTCACCGTCGTGGTTCCCTTCTTGAGGGTGAGCTTGCACGTGACCTTCTTCTTCGTTCCTGAACCACTGGTCTTGCAGGTACCGGACTTCTTCGTCGCGCCGGAGCCGACGAGCGAGTAGGTCTTGGCGCCTGTGACGGGCTTGAAGGTGGCGGTGAGCTTCCTCGCCTTGAGCTTCCAGGTGATTTTGATCTTCGGGTAGGTCTTGGTCGTCGTGGCGGCCGTGGTCGTGGTGTCGGTGGGCGGTGCAGCAGCCGCGGTCACGGTGAACCCAGCGGACGGTGAGGATGTGGTTGGGCCGGCGACGTTCGAGGCGGAGACGGTGCAGGTGTACGAGCCGGGCTCGGTGGCTAGGTACGTCGAGCCGCCTGTGCCGAGGATGACCGTCCCGTTGCGGAACCACAAATAGTTGCGGGTTGCGTCGGGAAGACGTGACAATCGGGCGCCGCTGATGTCCGTGTTCCACGAAGCGTCGTTGCAGGTGAGTGTGCTCCCGGTCGTGGATCCACCGGAGATCGACGGGTCTGCGGTGGTGGTCGGCGACTCGACGATCCAGAGCGAGGAGATCCGAGTGGTGGCCGGCAAGGTCAGCAGAACTGCCGCGGTGCAGCCGTTTAGGTTCAGCGTTCCGATCACGCCTTCCGCAGTGCCGTAGTACACGCAGTCATCACTGTTCACCGCGAGCGCCGAGAGTCCGGTGATGCTCTGGCTCGTGGTGGCTGGCGGGGTGCTCGCATTGGCGGAGACCGACTTGGAGTACACGTTGC
>JBIIFR010000289.1:0-2811 GCA_044237215.1 Gaiellales bacterium | reverse complement strand
GGCCCGGCCCAAGCGTCGCCGCAGCCGCGGTGGCCGTGGCCGTTCCCGGAGCGGCTCCGGAGCCGGCAACGGCGAGGGCGGCGGCAATCGTGAGGGCGCCAACGGTCGTGCCGCAGCTCCCGGCGGCGACAGCGCCCGCTCCGAGGCAGCCTCGAAGCCCCGTGCGCCGCGCAGCGATCGCCCGGCGGCGCCCGCCGCGCCCGCGCCGGAGGCACCCAAGGCCGAGCCGAAGCCCAAGGCCCCGGCCAAGAAGAAGGGCCTGCTGGGGCGAATCCTCGGTAAGGACGCCTAATCAGGTGGCAGAGAAGCGGAGCCTCGGGCTTCGCTTCTCTGCTACGTTCACGCCCGTTGCCGCAGGTTGCGGCCCGTCTGAAGGTCAAGCATGTTCGCAGTCATCGCAGTCGGCGGTAAGCAGTACCGCGTAATCAAGGGTGAGTACCTC
This sequence comes from Gaiellales bacterium, assembly GCA_044237215.1. GTDB lineage: Bacteria > Actinomycetota > Thermoleophilia > Gaiellales > F1-60-MAGs149 > F1-60-MAGs149. The sequence continues at coordinate 2,369 of JBIIFR010000289.1, read as the reverse complement.
GTCGTCGATCGTCTGGCGGTCGATGAGGGCGGTACGTTCGCGCCCGTCGTCGTACTTGCCTCCGACGGCAAGACGACCGCCGCCACGGCCGACGCCTGCAAGGGCGTCAAGGTCTCGGCGCGCGTGCGTGAGCACAAGCTCGGCCCCAAGATCAACATCCGCACGTACAAGGCGAAGAAGAGCAGCTCGCGCCGCATGGGCTACCGCTCGCGGCAGAGCGTGATCGAGATCGAGTCGATCTCCTTCGGCAAGAGCACCCCGGCCAAGGAGGCTGAAAGTGGCGCATAAGAAGGGCCTCGGCTCCTCCAAGAACGGTCGCGACTCCCAGTCGAAGCGGCTCGGTGTGAAGGTCTTCGGCGGTCAGACGATCCGCGCCGGCGGCATCATCGTGCGTCAGCGCGGTACGCGATTCAACCCCGGTGCCGGCGTCGGCATCGGTGTGGATCACACGATCTTCGCCAAGCAGGACGGCATCGTCGAGTTCGGTCAGCGGCGCGGCAAGCGCTTCATCTCGGTCGTCTCGGCCGAGGCCTGATCCGGAGCACCGTCCGTGTTCTCCGACCGGGCGGCGATCTACGTCGCAGCGGGACGCGGCGGTGATGGCGCGGTCGCGTTTCGACGCGAGAAGTTCGTGCCGCGCGGCGGACCTTCGGGCGGTGATGGTGGTAACGGCGGTAGCGTCGTGCTCGTCGCCGACTCCTCGCTGCGCGACCTGACGGCGATCCGGAACAACCCGCACCTGACGGCGGACGATGGCCATGGCGGTGAGGGCTCGAACCGCACCGGCTCGATGGGCGTCGACCTCGTCGTGCCCGTCCCGGTCGGCACGCAGGTGCTGGACGAGGACGACACTCTCTTGGTGGACCTCGCGCGCCCGGGGGCGACGGCGATCATCGCCCAGGGTGGTCGCGGCGGCGCGGGCAACCGCCGCTTCCGCACCGCAGTCCGTCAGGCGCCCCGCACGGCGGAGCTCGGCGGGCTGGGGGAGGAGCTGACGCTCACGCTCCAGCTGAAGCTGCTGGCCGATGCCGCCCTGCTCGGCTTCCCGAACATCGGCAAGTCCTCGCTGCTGCGGCGCATCTCGAACGCCCGACCGAAGGTTGCGGACTACCCGTTCACCACGATCGAACCGGTGCTCGGCGTCGTCGACATCGCCGTGGATCGTCAGATCACCGTGCTCGACGTCCCGGGCCTGCTCGAGGGCGCCTCGGAGGGCCACGGCCTCGGCCTCGACTTCCTTGCGCACCTCGAACGCGCCCGCCTGCTGCTGCACGTGATCGACGCCAGCCTGCCCACGGAGGAGGCGGTCGCCGGGTTCGTCGCGATCCACAGCGAGCTCGCCAACTACCAGGAAGAGCTGTCGCACCGACCGCGGATCATCATCTTCAACCGCATCGACCTGATCGCGGAGGAGGATCGAGCCGCGTGCATCGCCGACCTCCGCGCCGGTCTGGCGGCTCTCGGTGACGTACCGGCCATGCACGACATGGTCCGGGACGAGGAGACCGGCGAGCTGGTGCTGCTGACCGTCTCCTGTGCGACCGGCGAGGGCGTGCCAGAGCTCGTCAGCACGCTCGCGCGCGTCGTCCCTGAGCCGGTGCCCGAGCCCGAGGCAGAGGAGCAGCTGGCGCAGTACCTGGTCTATCGCCCCGGTCGGGCCGGCGGCGGCCAGATGCGCCTGCTGCGCGACGAGACCGGCGTGCGCATCATCGGTGCGCCGATCGAGGACGCCGTCCAGAAGGCGACCGAGGCGGAGGCCGAGCAGCTCCTCGCTGACTACGTCGAGGAGCGGCGCCTGCTGCCCCTGATGGTCCGCGCCGGTGCGAAGCAGGGCATCATCGTCAAGATCGGTGACCGCGAGGTGCCGTTCAGTGTCTAGTCGTGTCGGCGTACTCGGCTCGATCTGCAACCCGCCGCACCTCGGGCATGCCACGTTGGCCCGCTGCGCGGCGGAGCAGCTCGGCCTCGAACGGGTGCTGCTGATCCCGACCGGTTCGCCCGCGCATCGCGACGAGCCCGGCGTGTCCCCACAGGTGCGGTTGCAGCTCGCCGAGGCGGCGGCGCGCGACGAGCCCATGCTCGAGGCCTCGGCGATCGAGGTGGAGCGTCCTGGGCCCTCCTACATGGCCGACACGCTCGACCTCCTGATCCAGCAGCGGCCCGCGACGGAGTTCGTGCTCCTGCTCGGCGCCGACCAGCACGCGACGCTCGACAGCTGGCACGAGCCCGACCGGATCCGCCGTGCCGCCCGGATCGCGGTCGCGCCGCGCACCGGCGCGCCGTTCGCGGCCACGCCCGAGACGATCGCCATTGCGATGCCGCCGGTGGACGTCTCCAGCACCGAGATCCGCCGGCGCGTGGCCGCCGGG
>JBIIFR010000287.1:0-2812 GCA_044237215.1 Gaiellales bacterium | reverse complement strand
GGTGCTGACGCCGTTCGCCGGCCTGATGATGGACCACGACGTCGGCGGCATCGCCTTCGCGGCCCTCGCCGTGTTCGCCCTCGCCTCGGCCTTCGTGGCGCGCAGGCCCGTGGCGAACATGGATCCCTGATTGACCAGAGGGGTCTGACCCCTCTGGTCAATCAGAGCGATTCGCGGAAGACGCGCTCGAGCTCGGCTTCGCCGATCGGGAGCGGGGCGCACGCGAGCAGGCGCTGCTGGAGCATCGCGCCGGCCACGAGGTCGGGGATGTCCGCCTCGCTGTAGCCGACCTCGGTGATCGTCGTTGGGCAGCCGACGTCGGCCATCAGGTCGGCGATGGCGCGCGCCAGCGCATCCGTGTCGTCGGCGGCGACCGGCTGGCCGGTCAGGAGCTCGGCGGCACGGCGTGAGCGCTCCGGCACGGCGTCGGCGATCAGACGGAAGGCGGCGGGGGCCGTGATCGCGCAGGCGAGGCCGTGCGGCACGAACTTCGCGGCGCCCGGGTAGCCCGGCGGCGACCACGCGTGCTTGAGGCCCGCGATCGGGTATGAGCAGGCGTGGGGGATGTGGACGCCCGCGTTGCCGAAGCCGATGCCGGCGGCGGTCGCGGCGAGCATCATGCCCTCGCGCGCCTCGATGTCGGAGCCATCCTCGACGGCGCGGCGCAGGTGCTTGCCGACGAGGGAGATGGCCTCCATCACCCAGATATCGGCCATCGGCGCGGCGCCCTGATAGTTCGGACGGGCACCGGCATGCGCGGGCTTGGGGCGCTCGAGGTACGAGATCGAGGTGTAGGCCTCGGCTGCGTGCAGCAGCGCGTCGATGCCGCAGGCGGCGGTGATCGGCGCGGGCAGACCGAGCGTCAGCTCGGGGTCGCAGAGCGCGATGTTGGGACGCAGGAACGGATGGGCGATCCCCGTCTTGACCTTGTCGGACGGCAGGTCGAGCACCGCCACGGCGGTCACCTCGGAGCCCGTGCCGGAGGTGGTGGGCACGGCGACGACCGGCATCAGCGGGCCGGGCGGCACGCGGGCACCGCCAAGCGGCGCGTTGATCCAGTCGCGCAGCGTGCCACCGTGCGTGGCGATCAGCGCGGCGACCTTGGCCGAGTCCAGGGCCGAGCCACCGCCGACGCCGAGGACGCCATCGGCGCCACTCGCGACGCAGGCCTCGGCGACCTCGCGCATGGAATCCTCGGTCGGCTCGCCCGTCGGCACGGCGTACGTGACAACGTCGAGGCCGTCGGCGCGGACCGCCGCCTCGATCGGCGCGACGAGCCCGCTCTGCAGCAGGAACGCGTCCGTCACGAGGAACGCACGGGTCACGCCGAGCGCCTTCAGATGGTGGCCGGCCTCGAGCGCGGCACCAGGGCCGAGCGCGATCGACGGCATGTGCAGGACGCTGATGCGCTCGGTGCTCACGGGGTACCTCGCAGGTCGTCTTCCAGGGAATCCCACTCGTCCTTGCCGAGGATGCCATTGATCTCGTCGAACGGCATCATCCGCGGCACTGAGGCGACGGTCGAGCCGTCGGCCATCAGCTGCGCAGCCAGTTCCTTCGTCGACTGGGCCGCCGCGAACAGCGTGGAGGAGGGGTAGATCACGAGCCCGAAGCCGAGCTCCTCGAAGCGCTTGGCCCCGAGGTCGGGCGTCTTGCCGTACTCGGACACGTTGACCATCAGGACGGCGTTGATGCCGCCGCCGGCGATCGCTCGCAGGTCGTCCTCGCAGGTCGGCGCGTCGATGAAGATCACGTCCGCGCCGGCGTCGGCGTACATGCGCGAGCGCGCGATGGCGTCGTCGAGGCCGGTCACCGCGGTGGCGTCGGAGCGAGCGATGATGACCGTCTCCGGGTTGCGGCGCGCGGCGAGCGCGGCGCGCAGCTTGATGACCATCTCCTCGGCGGGGATGACCTTCTTGCCCTCCATGTGCCCGCAGCGCTTCGGGAACACCTGATCCTCGAACTGGATCGCGGCCGCACCCGCGGCCTCGAGCTCGTGGACCGTGTGCACCACCTGCGGTACCTCGCCGTAGCCCGTGTCCGCATCGGCGATGACGGGGAGGTCGATCGCGTTGGTCATGCGGCGCAGGTGATCGACCATGTCGGTCAGCGTCGTGATGCCGAGGTCGGGCAGGGCGAAGGCAGCAGCCGAGGCCGCGTAGCCGCCGCGGTAGACGGCCTCGAAGCCCGCCTGCTCGAGCAGGCGGGCCGAGAGGGCGTCATACGCACCGGGGGCGACGAGGATCTTGCCGCTCTGGAGTCGGGCGCGGAGGGACATGCGTCAGTCCCTCAACGGCGAGGCGCCGTCGATCCACACGATCACGCGCGAGAACTTCCCCGTCTCGTCGAACGAGAAGAAGTTGCACGTGATGACGTGGTCCAGGGTGCCGTCGGTCCTGACGTGCGGGCACGACTGCTCCGTCGACGCCTTCCCCTCGGCCTCGTCCACCACGATGTTCGTGATGTTGTGCTCGATGTGGGAGTAGTCGCCGAAGAAGTTCTCGAACATGCTCCGGATGCCGTCGTGCCCCGTGAACGTGATCTTGGCGCTCTGGATCGTGAACGTCGCGTCGGGGGCGAAGAACGCCAGCGCGGCGTCCATGTCCTTGGCATCGACGGCGTCAAAGTACGCGCCCGGTGCCTGCTTGAGATGGGCCCGATCGTGCATCAGACCGTCCACTCCGTGTCGGTGATCGGGAAGACCTGCGGGCTCTTCGCACCCTCGCGCTTGTAGATCATCATCTTGCGGCGGAACTCGACGACGACCTCCTTGCGCTGGTTGAGGCCGCGTGAACGGATGCCGACGATGCCG
>JBIIFR010000286.1:0-2830 GCA_044237215.1 Gaiellales bacterium | reverse complement strand
CCCTCGCCACGCATCTCGAGATCGATCTCGGCGAGGGCGAAGCCGCTCGTATGCCCGACCAGCGCCTCGAGCCGAGCGCGGCCGTCCGGCGTGGGCTCCGCCGAGCTGTAGAGCAGACAGTACGACTGCGCTGTGCCGCGACCGACGCGGCCGCGCAGCTGGTGCAGCTGGGCGAGGCCGAAGCGATCCGCGTCCTCCACGACCATCACCGCCGCGTTGGGCACGTCAACACCGACCTCGATCACCGTCGTCGCGACGAGCACGTCGACCCGACCCGCGGCAAACTCGGCCATCACACGCTGGCGCTCGGCGGCCGGCAGCTGCCCGTGCGCGCACGCGACGCGCACCGAGCTGAGCGGGCCAGCGGCAAGCCGCGCGGCCTCCTCCTCGGCAGCACGCGCCTCGACCTCGGGATTCTCCTCGACGAGCGCGCAGACGACGTAGGCCTGCCGGCCGGCCGCCACCTGCTCGACGATCCAGCGGTACCCGTCCTCGCGCTTGGCCTCCGGAACGATGCTCGTCTTGATCTCCTGGCGGCCCGGCGGTAGCTCGTCGATGACGCTGAGATCAAGATCGCCGAACGCGGTCAACGCGAGCGAGCGCGGGATCGGCGTGGCCGTCATGTGCAGCACGTGCGGGACAGGGCCGTCGCCGTGCAGGAGCTTCGCGCGCTGCGCCACGCCGAAGCGATGCTGCTCATCGACGACCAGCACCCGCAAGTCAGGGAAGGTGGTGTGCAGCAGCGCGTGCGTGCCGATCGCGATCAGCGGCTCGCCGGCTGCGATCCGAGCGCGGCGCGCGCGGCGCTCCTTGTCGGGCACGTCGCCCGACAGGTAGGCGATCTCGATGCCGAGCGGCTCGAGCAGGCGCTCGGCACCACGCAGATGCTGGAGGGCGAGCACCTCGGTCGGCGCCATCAGCGCGCCCTGGCCGCCCTGCTCGACGGCGCGCACGAGCGCGGCGAACGCAACCGCGGTCTTGCCGGAGCCGACGTCGCCCTCGAGCAGGCGCTGCATCGGCTGGTCCGAGTCGAGGTCGTGCTCGATCGCCGCGAGCGCGCGGGCCTGAGCACCCGTCAGCTCGAAGGGCAACGCCGCGCGGTACTGCGCCGCCAGCTCGCCCGACTCCCCCAGCGCGATCGCACCACCGCGATCGTCGGCCTCGCGACGGTGGCGCAACAGCGCGAGCTGGAGCAACAGCAACTCCTCGTAGGCGAGTCGCCGACGAGCAACCTGGAAGGCGTTCCGGGTGCGCGGCTGGTGCCCGGCCTTGAGCGCATCGCGCCGCAGCGGCAGCCGGTGGCGCAGGCGCAGCTCGACGGGCACCGGGTCGGCCACGCCGTCGAGCAACTCCGTCAGCGCCTCGCCGACCAGACCGCGCAGGACGCCCGTCGAGATCTGACTCGACGCGTGGTAGACAGGGATCAACCCTGGCCCGACCGTCGCGTCGTCCGGCCCGTCCAGCACCTCGTGGCTGCGCACGGTCAGCTCCGCCCCACGCGCGCCGACCTTCAGCGCGCCGCGCGCCACCAGCCGCGTACCCGGCTCGAGCGTCCGCGCGAGGTGCCGCTGGTTGAACCACGTCAGCGCGATCTCGCCCGTCGGGTCGGACAGCCGCGTCTGCAGGATGCGCAGACCGCGCCGCCGCGTCGGGCGCTCCGTGATCGAGCCGATCCGGCCGATCACCGTCACCTCCTCCTCGCCGCCGTGGATCGCCTCAGCGATCGTCTGCTGCGCCGTGAGATCCTCGAAGCGGAATGGCAGCTCCTCGATCAGGTCGCCGCGCGTCTCGACCCCGAGCGCCCGCAGCGCGGCCACGCGCTTGGCCGGACCGGTGATCGGCTGGCCCAGCGCGAACGGCCGCGGCGCCGTACGCAGGCGCGACGGGTCCGCAACGTCCTCGACTCCGGGAAAGGGCGCCAGCACGCTCCCATTCTCGCGGACGAGGCCTCGGGCGCGGATCTGCAAGACTCGCGCCATGCCCCGAGCGATCGCAGTCGACTGGTCCGGCGCACTGACCGGCGAGCGCGCGAAGATCTGGGTCGCCGAGGCACACGCGGGCAGACTGCTCACGCTCGAGAGCGGCCGTACGCGCGCTGAGACGATCGCGTGGGTCTGCGAGCGACGCGCGCAGGTGCCCTCCTGCGTGGCGGGCTTCGACTTCTCGTTCTCACTACCAGCGTGGTTCCTCGACCAGCACGGCTGCACCACCGTCGAACAGGCCTGGCAGCTCGTCGCCGAGCAGGGCGAGGGCTGGCTGGCCGACTGCCCCGCACCGTTCTGGGGCCGCCCGGGCCGTCGCCGCGGCGATCAGCAGCAGTTACGTGGCTGCGAGCAGGGCTGGAACGTCCGCGGCATCGTCCCGAAGAGCGTCTTCCAGATCGGCGGTGCCGGAGCGGTGGGCACCGGCACCGTTCGCGGCATCCCCTTCCTGCCCGCGTTGCGCGAGGCCGGCTGGGCGATCTGGCCCTACGACGCGCCCAGCCGCCATGTCGTCGCGGAGATCTGGACGCGCCTCTTGACCGGACCCGTCGCCAAGTCGTCGCCCGCTGGGCGCCGCACCTGGCTCGCAGCCCACGCCGACCTCGACCCCGTGCTCAGCGAGCGAGCCGCCGCCTCCGAAGACGCCTTCGACGCCGCGGCCTGCGCAATCGTGCTGTCGCGCAGCCGTCGGCTCGCGCGGACCCTCGCCGCCGGGTCACCGGGCGATCCGCGCGAGGGCTCCATGCTCGTGCCCGCGGACGTGCCCGGCGGCTGATCCTCCCCTACGCTTCCGCCATGGACATCGGCGAGGAGCGCGAGCGCATCATCGTGGAGCCGGCGACATCGCC
>JBIIFR010000285.1:0-2846 GCA_044237215.1 Gaiellales bacterium | reverse complement strand
CCAGCGGCGGTCGTGGCGGTCAGGACCGGCGCGGTGCCGTCGGTGGTGAAGCTCCAGGCGTACGACGCGGTCTCTTCAATCGGGTTCGAGGAGGTCAGATCCACGGTGGCCCGGTGCGGTCCGTCGGCGAGAGCCGGCAGGGACAGCGTGTACCCGGCGGCGGTGCGCGTTGCGCTCGACGAGACATCCTCGCCATCGATGCGGATGACCGCCGACTCGACCTCATCGACCGAGCGCAGCACGATCCGCAGGGGTGTCGTGCCGTTGACCGTCGCACCCGGCGCCGGCGAGACGGACTCGACCACCGGGCGTTCGGCGTAGGCACGAGCGACGAGCGTGCCACCAACCGCGATCACGGCGACCGCAGCGACTGCGATCACGCCGATGACGGTTCCTGTGCGCACTTCCTCACGATAATGGAGGGAGCACGTGCGCGATGCGGCTTCGCCGTAAGCCGGGTCTCAGGAGCGCGGAAGCTCGCGGCGCAGCGCGCGGACGCGCAGCGACGGCACGCGCCAGGACGCCTCGGCGACGATGCGCCGCGACATCTTGGAGCCGCCGGCCACGCGATCGGTGAAGGTGATCGGCACCTCCTCGATGCGGAAGCCGAGCAGCGACGTGCGGTACGTCATCTCGATCTGGAAGGCGTAGCCCTCCGCCGTGACGTCGTCCAGGTCGATCGCCTCGAGCACGGCGCGCCGGAAGCACTTGAAGCCGCCGGTCAGGTCGTGGATGGGCAGCTGCAAGAACGCCTGCGCGTACAGGCAGCCGCCGCGCGAGATGACGCGCCGGGCGAACGACCAGTCACGCACGCCACCGCCGTGCGTGTAGCGCGAGCCGATCACGAGGTCGGCACCGCGCTGGGCGGTCGCCACGAGGTCGGGCAGCCGGCCCGGGTCGTGTGAGAAGTCGCAGTCCATCTCGCAGATGTAGGCGTAGTCGCGCTCGAGCGCCCAGCGAAAGCCGGCGAGGTAGGCGCGACCGAGGCCCTCCTTGGCGGTGCGGTGCAGCACGTGGACCCAGTCGTGCTCGGCGGCCAGGCGATCGGCGATCTCGCCGGTGCCGTCGGGCGAGCCGTCATCGATCACCAGGACGTCGCCGGGGATCGTCGCGCGCTCGCGGGCGACCGCGATGCTCTCGATCATCCGCTCGAGGTTCTCGCGCTCGTTGTACGTCGGCAGGCAGACGACGAATCGCTCGGTGGCGGGGGTGCTCATTCGCTCGGATCATGACGCACGTTCCGGAGCGGCAGTGGCACTGCTTCCCGCTTGCGGCCGTCCACCGGGTGTGCGACGTTGCGGACATGCAGCGGCGGGTTCCAGCATGGCGTTGAAGAACGGCGATGTCGCCGATCTCTTTGACCTGCTCGCGAGCCTGTCGGAGCTGGACGGGGCGATCATCCACAAGGTGATCGCGTATCGGCGTGCTGCCGAGCAGTTCCGCACGACGGCCGAATCGGTCGAGCGGATGGCCGCCGAGGGGCGCCTGACCGACCTGCCGGGCATTGGCGCGACGATCGCGGCGAAGGTCGACGAGTATCGAGAGACCGGCACGCTGCAGGCGCTCGAGAAGTTGCGCGAGAAGTACCCGGACGGCCTCGTCGCGATGATGGCCGTCCCCGGCGTCGGCCCGAAGACCGCCAAGCGCCTCTACGCCGAGCTCGGCATCGACTCGCCCGACGCGCTCAAGGCCGCATGCGAGGCGGGCCAGCTGCGCGAGCTGAAGGGCCTGGGTCCGAAGAAGGAGCAGACGATCCTGGCGGCGCTCGCGGCTGGCGGTGGGCCGCGCAAGCACGTGATTCTGCTCGACCATGCGCTTGAGCGCGCGGAGATGCTGGTCGAGGCGCTGCGCGCCGAACCCGGCTGCCGCGAGGCCGAGATCGCCGGGTCGCTGCGCCGCCGCAAGGAGGTGATCGGCGACGTCGACCTCGTCGCGTCGTCCGACGATCCCGGTCCGCTGCTCCAGCGCTTCGCCGAGCATCCGGGCGTGCAGGACGTGATTGCCCTCGGTGAGGCCAAGGCGTCGGTCGTCCTCCACGACGGCATGCAGGTGGACCTGCGCGTCATCCACCCGTCGCAGTGGGGCTCGCTGCTGCAGCACTTCACCGGGTCGAAGGAGCACAACGTGGCGCTGCGCGAGCGCGCCCGCGATCAGGGCCTCAGCCTGTCCGAGCACGGCTTCGCGCCGATCGCCGGTGGCGAGCCCGAGCCGTGCGCACAGGAGGCCGACGTCTACCGGCGTCTTGGCCTCGACTGGATTCCGCCCGAGCTGCGCGAGAACCAGGGCGAGCTGGCGGCGGCGGCTGACGGCACGCTGCCGAAGCTGGTCGAGCTGAAGGACATCAAGGGCGACCTGCACGGGCACACGGACGCCTCCGACGGCCGGGCGACGCCGGAGGAGATGGCGGCGGCGGCGATCGCCCGCGGCCTCTCGTACTACGCGGTCACGGACCATTCGAAGGCCGTCGGCATGGGCATCGGGCTGGATCCCGACGCGACGCTGAAGAACGCCGAGCGCGTGCGCGCGGCGGCTGCGCCACTCCTTGCGCAGGGCTTCCATCTCTTGACAGGCATTGAGGTCGACATCCTGCCGGGCGGCGTGCTCGACCTGCCGGACGACGTGCTGGCGCAGCTCGACTGGGTCGTCGCGTCGGCACACGGCGTGCGTGGCCAGAACCGCGAGGAGCTGACGGCGAGCATGGTCGCGGCCATTGAGCATCCGCACGTCGATGTGATCGCGCACCCGACCGGGCGGCTGCTCGACGGCCGCGCTCCCTACGACGTCGACGTCGAGGCGCTGATCGCCGCGTGCGCCCGCACCGGCACCTTCCTCGAGATCAACGCGAA
>JBIIFR010000284.1:0-2859 GCA_044237215.1 Gaiellales bacterium | reverse complement strand
GCGTCTGCTCGACGAGGGTGGCATCGACGAGATCGTGGCGTTGCTCGACGACCCACGACCGCTCTCCCAGACCGCCGCCCGCGCCCACGGCCTCGAGGACGTTCGGGAGCTGCGGGCCGGGCAGAGCGACCGCACCGAGTGCGAACAGCGGCTGTCGGCCCGCACCCGGCAGTACGCCAAGCGCCAGGACACGTGGCTGCGCCGCCTCGAGCACGCCGAGCTGATCGACGCCAACCGCCCGCCGGCGGCGATCGCGGCCGAGATCGCGCAGCGCCTGCGGGCCTAGCCCCGATACGATTCCGACATGTCCACGGAACTCCAGCACGCTATCGAGGCCGCCTTCAGCGGCGAGACCCCTGCCGAAGACGCCCGCGGTGCCGTCGAGGAGACGATCGCCCGGCTCGACCGAGGCGCGCTCAGCCTCGCCGAGCAGGGAGCCGACGGCAGCTGGAGCGTGAACGGCTGGATTCAGCAGGCGATCCTCCTGTTCTTCCGACTGCAGACGATGGAGATCATCGAGCTCGGTCCGTTCACCTACCACGACAAGGTGCCGCTCAAGAGCAATGTGGAGGGCGTGCGGATCGTGCCGCCGGCCACCGTCCGCTACGGCGCGTACGTGGAGCCCGGTGCCGTCCTGATGCCGTCCTACGTGAACATCGGCTCCCACGTTGGGTCCGGCACCATGGTCGACACGTGGGCCACGGTGGGTTCCGGCGCGTGGATCGGCAGAGATGTCCATCTGTCGGGCGGCGTCGGCATCGGCGGCGTGCTCGAGCCGCCGGGCGCACGCCCCGTGATCATCGAAGACGGCGCCTTCATCGGCTCGCGCGCCATCGTGGTCGAGGGCGTCCACGTGGGCGCCGAGGCCGTGCTTGGCGCCGGCGTGATTCTGACCGCCAGTACTCGCATCATCGACGTCAGCGGCAGCGAGCCCGTCGAGCACATCGGGCACGTCCCGCCCCGCAAGGTCGTGATCCCCGGCACGCGCCCCCGCACGTTCCCTGCCGGGACGTTCGACGTGCCCTGCGCGCTGATCATCGGCGAGCGCACCGAGTCGACCGACCGCAAGACGTCGCTCAACTCCGCGCTCCGCGAGCTGGACGTCGATGTCTAGGGCGTTCCTCAGCGGAACGGTGGCGGATATCTGCTTCGACCTCGTGGCTACGCGCTCCGAGTACGGCGACGAGCGCGAGCTCGCCGATCTGGTCGAGCGGCGCGTGGTGGAGCTTGGGCTCGACCACGAGCGCATCGGCAACGCGATCGTGGCGCGCGCCGGTGGACCCGGCGTCCCGATCGCCCTGGTCGGCCATCTCGACACCGTCCCGAACTGGACCGACGGGGGCGTCGAGCGTACACCGACGCGCATCAGCGGTCGCGGCGCCGCCGACATGAAGGGCGGCGTGGCCGTGATGCTCGCCGTGCTGCAGCGACTGACGCCCGCCGCACAGCCGACCGTCTGCATCTTCTACGACCGCGAGGAGGGCCCGCACGCCGACAACGGCATCCACCGCGTACTGGCTGAGTCGCGCCTGCTCGCCCCGAAGCCGTCGCTGGCGATCGTGCTCGAGCCGTCCGACGGCACCATCCACGCCGGCGCTGTCGGGTCCATCAACGCGGAGCTCGTCTTCCACGGCCGCGCCGCGCACGCCGCGCGGCCCTGGGAGGGCGAGAACGCGATCTCACCCGAGCTCGCGGCCGCTCTCGCTCGTTTCACCGACCGCGGCCCAATCGACACCGTCGTGGATGGCCTGACCTATCGCGACGTCACCACCATCACGATGATCAACGGCGGTGTCGCGCACAACGTGCTGCCCGACCGCGTCACGCTCTGGGTCAACGCCCGCATTGCCCCTGGCAACTCGATCGAGGCGGCCAAGGCGGAGGTCGAGGCCCTGGCTGGCCCTGCCGCCGAGGTGATCTGGCACGACGTCGCGCCGCCGGCCGCTCCGTGCCTGCACGAAGCGCCGGTCGCGAGCTTCCTCGAGCGCAGTGGGCTGCCGGTCCAGCCGAAGCAGGCGTGGACCGACGTCGCCACCATGCACGCCTGGGGCGTGCCCGCCTTCAACTACGGTCCGGGCCAGCCGTCGCAGGCCCACCAGCCCGGCGAGTGGGTGGAGATCGCCAAGCTGGAGGAGTGCGAGCGCGTCATCGCGACGGAGCTCGGCGCGGCATGAGCATCCCCGCCGAGCGCTGGGAGGGAGCCGGTAACGTCTACCTCCTGGTCGATGCCGAGCACCTGAGCGCGCCGCTCCATCCCGATCAGGTCCGTGCGGTGTGCGCGCATCTCAAGGGCGATGGCATGCTCGAGGTGCGTCGCAACGACGGCGCCGACGTCTCGATGCGCATCTGGAATCCCGATGGCTCGCAGAGCGAGGCCTGCGGCAACGGCACGCGCATGGTGGCGTGCTGGCTGGCTGAGCAGACCGGACAGGAACACGTGTCCATCAGCACCGCCGCCGGGGTCCTGGAGTGCGAGGTGGATGGCGAGATGGTGGCCGTCCGGATGGCGCAGACGCGCCTCGACGGACCGCAGTACGTACCGACTGCCGAGGGCTTTCCCTACGTGCACACGTTCGTCAGCGTCGGCAACCCTCACGTGGTGATCCCCGTCGACGACATCGATACGTTTCCCCTCGCGGAGGAGGGGCCCGGGCTTGAGCACCATCCATGGTTTCCCGAGCGCGCCAACGTCGAGATCGTCGAGCGCATCGACGAGCACCACATCCGCATGCGCGTGTGGGAGCGCGGGGTGGGCGAGACCCGCGCCTGCGGCACGGGCGCCTGCGCGGTTGCCGTGGCCGGCGTCGTCAACGGCACCGCCACATCACCCGTCACCGTGCAGCTGCTCGGCGGCGAGTT
>JBIIFR010000283.1:0-2872 GCA_044237215.1 Gaiellales bacterium | reverse complement strand
GTAGCGCTCCACCAGCTCATCCGTGCCGTCGTCCGAGGCATCCGAGGTGACGATGATCCGCAGGCGCTCGCTTGGGTAGTCGAGCGCCAGCGCGTTCTCGATCTTCGCCTCGATCACGTCGGCCTCGTTATGCGCGGCGATGACGAGCGCAACGAACGGCTCGATATCCGCCGCGTGGATCTGCCGGGGCAGGAGCTTGGACCACACGAAGGCGAGGATCGGATACCCGATGTGGGTCCAGAGGATCAGCGCCAGCGCGACCCAGCCGATGGCGGCGAGGAGGCTCACAGTCGTGAAGGGTATAGGTCAGGCCACGGGCGACGGGACGGTCGCCGCGGCCCTGCGTGCCAGCACTCGTTCGATACCGAACGCCGCTGGCGCGGCGAGGATCAGCAAGAGGATCACGTAGAACGCGCTGAAGATCATCGTCAGGTAGAAGATGTTGCCGACGAGCGTGGCGACGAAGCCGGCGGCGAGGCCGCGCGCGACGGCGCTGAGCATAGGGTCGCTGTCGAGCTGGGAGCGCGCGCGCCCGGCGCGCAGCAGCACCCGCAGACGACTGCCCACCCACAAGAGGAACAGCGCCCAGACGATCGCGCCGACGATGCCCAGTTCCGTCAGCGTGGCGACGTAGAACGAGTGCGGGCCGAAGTCGGCCCGGCCCGTCTGGAACTGGTAGTAGACGGCGAAGTTGTTGACGCCGACGCCGAACAGTGGCGACTCCTCCAGCACCGGCAGGATCAGCCCGTAGAACTCGACGTGCGCCTGGGAGGAGCGATCGCCCGTCTGGATGCGCGACTCGATGATCTGCTTGAGCTGGGTCGTCTTGACCGAGCCGGCGACGAGGCCGATGGCGCCGAGCACCACGAGCGCCGTCACGACCTGGCGGTTGAAGAAGCGCTTGCGGTACCAGCCGAGCAGCATCAGCACGCCGATGCCGATGCCGAGCAGCGCGCTGCGCGACTGCGTGAGCACCAGCGCGATGAGCAGGATGCCGGCCAGGCCCGACAGGAGCCAGCGGTGACGCGCGACGAAGCCATCGCGTGCGCCGACGATCAGCGCGGTCAGGAAGAGGAGCGGCAGAGCGGTCATCAGTCCGAGGTGGTTGGGGTCCTCGGAGAACCCGGTCAGGCGGTAGACGCTGGACTGGCCGGTCACGCCGTATTGGTCGTAGGTTGAGACGACGCCGTAGAGGTTGGCGCCGAGCGCGCGGGCACCGGGGAAGATCGGCTTCAGGAAGAGCGCGTCGAGTTCGATGCCCGTCGTCGAGCGCACGGCCGTCTGCAGCAGGCCGTAGGCGGCGCTCGCCGTGACTCCGACGGTGAAGGCGCTCGCGAGCAGCCACCAGATGCGCTCGCCACGGCGCGCGACGTGCGTGATCGCGCAGATCAGGAAGGTCGCGAAGATCAGCCACTTGATGAGGCCCTTCGTCCACTGGTCGACGGCCTGCACCGTGTCGAGGCCGAGGAAGCCGCAGAGGTGGACGCCGAGCAGGAGCAGGACGAACCCGAGCACGACGCTGGACGCGGTCGCCAGTCGCCCGTCGCGCCGGATCAGGCGGTCGAGGACGAACAGCCCGACGAACAGGATCTCCAGGAGGTCGACCAGCGTCACGCGTCCGACGGCGTTCCACGACATCTTCTGCCACGTGGCCGTCAGCGCGGCGAGCAGCAGGACGCCATCGAGCAGGGTCAGTCCGCGAAGGTGACGCATGGCCACAGGGTACGCGGCGGGGAAGGCGCGAGGCGTACCATTCCCCTGACGCATGGCTGCCGCACCGACTCCGCACGCAGGCAGTCGCGCGACGTCGCTGTCCGTCCGCGTTGGCGTCGCCGCGCTGCTGCTCCTCTTCTACGTGGACGCGTTCCTGCGCACCGGGTTGTGGTCCACACGGGTGCTGTTCGGGGTGCTGCTCGTCCCGGCGGCGATCGGGCTCATCGTCACGACGCGCGACCTGCCCAGCGCCCTGCGGCCTCGAGCCGCTGACATCGCCTTTGCGCTGGTCGCGGCGCTCGCCGTCGCCGTCGGCGTGCGCGAGCTCGGCCTCGCGCCCGTGGTCGCCGCGGCGCTCGTGGGCGTTGTCGCCGCCATCACATCGACGCTGCACAACCGCCTGGCGTCTGCAGCTGTGCCGCTCTACTGCGGCGCCTTCGCCGGCATGACGTCGGAGCTCGTGCTCGCCGACTGGCCGGCGGTGGCGTTTGCCGGTCTCGTCGCGGGCGTGCTGGTCTCGCTCCTGCGCGCCACGTGGGATGGGGTCGGCGGCAAGCTGGGCCTGCTTGCCTTCGGCGGCGTGTTCCTGACCACGCTCGTGGCCCGTGCGTTCGGCGCGATGGGCTCAGGCGCGCCCGTGCTGGAGCTCGACCGCGCCGACCGCTTCGCGCTGATCGCCGTCGCCCCGATCGCCGCCGCCGTCACGTGGGCGCTCCGCCATCGCGGCATCTCGCCGGTGATGGCATCGGCCGCGCCGACCGCCGTCTTCGCCCTCGTCCTGCTTGCACTGGACGATCGCACCCCGGTGGGCGACGTCATGCCCTTCGCCTACACGCCGCTCTGCGTCGCCTGGTTCGGTGGCAGCTTCATCGGGATGACCGCCCCCGGCCGCGTCGGCGGTCGACTCTGGCCGCTGCTGATCGCCGCGACGCTGTTCGGCGTGCTGCAAATCGGCTTCAAGCCGAGGATCGCCGGCTTCGGCGGGGACTTCGGCGCCTCGGCCGCGGTCGCCGTGCTGGTCCTGCTCGGCGTCATCGAGCTCGCGCGCCTGGCGGGTACATGGCGACAGGAGGATGGGCCGCCGACCGTGCCGGAGGAACCGCCGGGCTGAGCCCAGCGAGGTGATGCCGCGCGTCGCGCACGGGGGATTCCACCGGCC
>JBIIFR010000282.1:0-2873 GCA_044237215.1 Gaiellales bacterium | reverse complement strand
CGCGACGTTACCAAGCAGCATCACCACCGCGGCGATGACGGCGGAGCCGATGGTCAACAGCGAGCCATTCCACCACCCGTAGACGCTGATCGCTCCCAGCCCCGAGCCGACCACCACCGCCGCTGCCGTCACCCAGGGGTGGAACGGCTCCGTGCGCACGATGCCGCGCACGACGTCGGCAACTCCGAGCCTCGGATACTCCTGCTCGGCCTGCGCCCAGAGACGCGCGCTGACCTCCCGCACCGATCCCTCGGCGAGCTCCCGCAGCCCGCCAGCAGCCGCTGCCTCATCGCCGTCAAGCTGTTCCAGCAACGCGCGACGCGGCTCGGCCAGTTGGCGCTCGACTTCGCGCCACTGCACAGCGCGCAGCCCGGCCACGAGGAGGCCCTGCTGGAGATCGGCCAGCGCCACGTCAGTCCGCCGCATGAGCAGATGCCGCCGCGCATCCCGAGAACGCGCAATCTCGTCGAGCAGTAGCACGCCACCGAAGCCGAACCACAGCGCGAACGGGGCCATCAGCACGATGCGGACGAGAAGCGCTTGGCGCTCGGGAAGATCAAGAACGACCGCACCAGCGTGGATCAGCACGCAGTTCAGCACGACTGCACCGAGCACGATCGCCACCGCGACACTCGGCGGCAGGAAGGACTCGCGCGCAAATCGCCCGCGGCACACGCGGCGTAGGATCACTGCATACGCGACGTACACGAAGACGGTGCCGACGGCGACGGCCAGCCAGCGCGCCGCCCCAGCACCGCTCGCCGTCGCCGATGGCTCACCGGCGTAGATCGCCAGGACAAGGCCCACGCTCACGGACACGATCAGAGGCGTCGAAAGCAGCCATGGACCGCCGATGCGCTGCGCCAGCGGGGGGACCGGCTCAGATGGCATACAGGTCGCGATCGCCGCTGAGGCGCTGAAAGAGATGCGCAATCAGGACGCGCTGATTCTGCGATGTGCCGGCCTGAATGCCGAAGTGGCGGATGAGCCGCGCTACGGCCTTCGCCACGGCGGGTTCGGATATCGAGCGCTGCCGGGCGATCTCCACGTTCGAGCAGCCAGCGGCGACGAGCCGCATGATCTCGATCTGCTGTGCGCTAAGCGACGACAATTCCGGTGTCGGCGCGGCCGGGACCGCCTCGTGGCGGAGCGCCGCGCGGATCGCGCGGCCGAGCTCTCCGGCGCTGCCAAGCCGCTGCTTGACAAGGTAGACGATGTCGTCGGGCAGTGCCTGCTGGCCGACGCCGAGGAGGCGCGGGTCCTCGTACGCGGAGATGACCACCAGTCCGATTGCCGGGCACAGTCGTCGCAACGCGTGGGCGAGGTCGATGCCACTCGGTCCCTCCCCGAGATCGAGGTCGAGCAGCGCGACGTCGGGAGTGGTGAGGCGCGCCGCCCGGACCGCCTCCTTCGCGGTCGCGACCTCGGCGACGACCTCGCAGCCCAGCAGCCGCACCGCGCTGACGAGCCCCATGCGCGCGAAGTCATGGTCGTCGACGATCAGGACGCGGGAGACGCCATCGCGCCGCCCCGCGACTGCCGTTGCCGCACGCGAATCAAAGCCACTCACGGGCCTACCGTACCGCCTCGGGAGCGGACCACCAAACGGCGACGGGGTACCAGCACCCCATGTTCAAACCGCGGGAGTGGCGCTGGTACCCCAGTTTTCGAGTGCGCACACAGGTCTCCGCTGTACGGCCATATGGTTCGCGCCAGTGCAGTGGATCCACCAGCGTCAGACCCGCCGATCGCTCCGCCGCGCGATCATCGCCACTGCGGCGTTGGCTTGCGCCCTGACGGCGACGACGGCAGCGAACGCCGCCGGCTCGTGCACGCCGAACGCCGGCAACACGCACATGGTCTGCCTGTACACGGCAGCCGGTACCGATAGCTTCACCGTGCCCGCTGGCGTCCGGCGCGTCTGGATCACAGCCGTCGGAGGAGGGGGCGGCGGCGCGGGCATGGCGGACAGCCTCGGACAGCCCGGCTGGACGTCACTCGGAGGCAACGGCGCCACGGTGACGGTCGGAGGCGCTCCGGTACTCCCCGGGGGAACGCTCTCAATCTACGTCGGCGCTGGCGGCGTGAACGGTACTAGGACCAGTGGCGGCGGCGGCGGCGGCGCAACGAAGGTGAGCGGCTACAACTCTATGACCAGCCTGCTGGGAACCCTCCTTCAGACGGACATCGCCATCATCGCCGGCGGGGGTGGAGGAGCTGGCGGGGTCGCTTTCGGCGGCGGCCAGGGTGGCCACGGCGGCGCGTTCGCGAACGGCAAGGGCGGCGACGGCGCCATAGCGGGCTACCTCGGCCGCTGCGCGGGCGGCGGGGGCGGGGGTGCGACCGCTGCCGGCGGCACCGGAATTCTCGATAACGGGGACACCATCAACTCCTGCTTGGCAGGGGCGACCGTCACGAACAACAACGCGTCCGGTGGCAACGGTGGTTCCTCCCAAGACGGGGGCACCGGCGGATTGGGAGCCGACGCAATGCTGGGCGCAGGCGGGTCGGGAGGCAGGGCCTGCACGTTCCCGTGCCCGAACGCGGACAACTGGGCAGGCGGTGGCGGCGGCGGCGGCGGTTGGGGCGGTGGCGGCGGCGGCTACTTCGGGGCGGGCGGCGGCGCGGGCGGTTCGAAGGTCGCGTCGACGATCAGCCTCGACGGTGTCACCACCGCGTACTCGATTGATGCTGGCAATGGCGGCGTCGGCTCAACCAACACGCCGTCTGGCTCGGGCTGGGTGAGGATCGCCTACCCACTGCTGAGCCAGGCCATCACCATCGACCCACCGTCGGCCGAGTGGCGTGTGGGAACCCCGTTCACGATCCCGGTTTCGAGCACCGGTAGCGATAATCCCGTGACCTTCGCGCGC
>JBIIFR010000014.1:0-10726 GCA_044237215.1 Gaiellales bacterium | reverse complement strand
CGCTACCCGCCGCTAGCCGCGCGCGGCGCGGGCGACGGCATTCCGCCACCCGCGCACCGACGCGCTACTTCGTGACCGTGAAGTACTTGACCTGGGCCTTCGTCGTCGTCGTGCTGTCGGAGGCGGTGATGATCGCCTTCCACCGGCCGGTCGTCAGCGGGGTGCGGCCGACGCGACCGGTGAACGAGATCGCGTTGGCACCCGTCTTGCCACCCTTGGCGCCGGACGAGCGGTAGAGGTACTGCTTCTTCACGTAGCCGACCTTCTGGAAGGCGACCGTCACGTTGGCGTTCTCGGACAGCGTGTACGTGATGGTCGTGCCGACCGGCGCGGCGCGCACTGCCGTCGTGTGGCTGCCGACGCGGAAGCTGGAGCGGGACAGGCCGACGCGGGTCAAGGTGAGGATCGGCGCCGGGTTGAAGGTCGCGCTGGCCGCGCGGGCCTGCGACATCGTCACGGTGCAGGTGCTCAGCAGCTTGAAGCCCGAGCAGGCACCGGCCCAGCCGGCGAAGTCGGTGAGCGGACTCTCGACGGCGGTCAGCGTCACCTTCGCGTTGCGCGCGAACGGCGCGGCGCAGACGGCGCCGCAGTTGAGGCCGATCGGCGAGGAGACGATGCTGCCCGCCCCGGTGCCGCGCTTGGTGAGCGTCAGGACGTAGGTGACGACCGCCGGGTTGAACGTGGCCTGGACGCTCTGCGACTGGCTCATCGTCACGGTGCAGGTCTTCGCCGCGCCGGTGCAGGCGCCGGTCCAGCCGGTGAAGACGAAGCCCGTCCCCGGCGTCGCGGTCAACGTCACGGTGGCCATGTCGGGGAAATCGTTGGCGCAGATCTGGCCGCAGAAGATCCCGTTCTGCGTTGCCGCCGTCGGCGCTGCCGTGACCGTGCTGGTCGCCGCGCCGGTGCCGGCCTTGGAGACCATCAGCGCCCAGCGGGATGCGACGATGTCGGTGGGATTGTTCGACGTGTTGATGAAGACCGGCGCGGTGATTGCGGGGGCCAGGCTGGCGGCGCCGATCGAGCCACCGGTCTGCGCGGTCCAGAAGAACGAGGTGCCGGTCTCGGTCAGGCCGACGGCCGGAGCCGGCAGCGCCAGGTAGGTCGGCGTGACCTGCAGGCCGGTGCTCACCGTGGCGCTGCTGATCTGCGAGGCACCCGCGTTGATCCAGTAGATGCGCTGGCCGTCCGACGAGATCGAGGTCGGCGACGACACGGCGCCCGCGACCTGAGCGTTGGAGACGAAGTTGGCGTTCGCGCCCGAGCCGTCGAGGCCGATGCGGCCGATCGAGTTGGCGTCGCCCCAGTAGATGTAGGCACCGTCCGACCAGATGGAGGTGATCTGGCCAACGGGCGCCTGATACCACTGCCAGCCCGTCTGCGGCTGCGCGCCGGAGATCGTGGCGCGGCCGATGAAGCCGTTGTCGGCCCAGTAGATGAACTGCCCGACGACGACCACGCCCGTGGGCGCGCTCAGGGCGCCCGGCGCGATGTAGCTCTGCACCGCGCCCTGGAGGTTCGCGATACCGATGTGCGCCGAGCTCGCGCTCGTCCAGTAGAGCGCGCTGCTGGTGACGAAGACCGAGTTCGGGATGTCGCCGGTCGCGTACGTCGTGATGCCACCCGATGGTGCCGCGATCGCGGCGCTCGTGAGCGAACCGGTCTGGTTGTTGACCCAGTAGAGGCGACCGTTCTCGGTGACGGCCGCGGCCGTGCCCGCGAGAGCGAGCAGCGCACTCACCGCGAGGGCGGCGGAGAGCAGGAGGCGGACAGGGCGGCGCATGTGCGAGGGGAAGACCATGGAACCACCATACCCCCCGCTTGCCCTGATTCCTGCACGGTTCTCGTGCACACCTGTGCACGTCACCGCGCCTCCGCCCCCCGGAGTGCGCGCCGCGGCGGTGCCGTCCAGGGCACCCACCGGCTAGGGTGATCACATGAGCCAGACCACAATCCGCGTGATCGCCATCATCCTGCTGATCTCGATCGGGGTCTTCCTGCTCTCCGTCCTCTGGGATCCGATCAACAGCCTCTGGCGCTGAGTCAGAGCGGGGCGACCGGGTCGCCGAGCCGGATCGTCCCGGGCGTGATGACGTCGCAGTAGACGCCGAGGTTCGCCGCGCCCTTGGCCGTGATCATCGCGCGGAGGGCGTCGACATCGCGCTCGCCCGTATCCGGATCGACGGTGGTGACGGCGCAGCGGATGCACTCCTCGACGACGCGCACCACGGCGTCCCCGACGCGGACGTCCCGCCCCACCCACGCGTCCTCTTCGAACGGCGCGCCGCCGGCGGTCTGGATCATCATGCGGAACCGCCGCGGGTCGATCGGGCCGAGGCCGAGCGCGTCGATCGTCGGCGTGCCGATCAGCGAGGCTGCGAAGCCCGACCAGCCGCCCCGGCCGTCGGCGGCTCGCGCCAGCCGCACCGGTTCGCCTGCCCAGCCGGACAGCGCGTCGCGCCACGGCCCGGGCACGAGCGTCGCCTCGATCGTGGACTGCATGTCGAAGCCGGCGGTGAAGCGCTCACCCGTTGGCGTCTCGCCGACGACGAGCGAGCCGTCGGGCAGGACGATCGAGAGGATCTCGCCATCGAAGGCCGCGGTCGCCTGGCAGAGCGGCAACCGCCGCGCCTGGTTTAGCGACTGGTGCGCATCGTCGACGAGGAAGAAGATCCGGTCGTCAACGACCCCGCGCTCGTGCAGTACGAGCTGATCTACCTCGCCCATCTTGAGGCTCTTGACGGGCGTATGAAGCAGGCGCGCGACGGTCGTCATGCGGGCAGTGTGGCAGGCGGCCGCTACCGCTCACAGACGACGCCATCGCTGTCGCCGTCCCGGTACCAGTCGTACTCCGCGTCGCTGCCCTTGGTGTACGGGCCGTAACCAGCGGCGAGCGCATCGCTGCAGTACGGGAAGCGCGGATCGAGCTTGCCGGGGGTCGCCGTGGCGTTCGGCTCCGTGGTGGTGGTGCTACCGGCGGCAGCTGGTGCTGCCGTTGTGATTGCTCCGCGCGTTGGTTTGGGTACACGCGCGGCAGCACCACAACCGGTGATGCCAAGACGGAGCGCCACCTGTTCTGCGGGGTCGATCGTCAACCGCCAGCGCCACTTGACCGCGATCCATGTCGCGACGTACGTGCAGCGGTACTCATTGAAGGCCGGTAACCACTCGGCCGGATCCTGATCGCTCTTCTGCCGGTTCGTGGAAGCCGTGACCGCGATGAGCGAGAGCGGATAGTCGAGGTCGTTGGCGTACGCCTTGCGCGTCGCAGGACTCCACCGCCAGGCTCCCGACTGCCAGGCCTCGCTGAGCGCGACGAAGTGATCGATGTCGAGACTGCCCGAGTCGGTGATGTAGAGGTTGTCGTAGGCCGACCACCAGCGTCCGCCACTGAGACGACAGCCGGCGAGCAGTGTCGGCTTGACGCGCGCCTCACTGATCAGCACCTCCTTGCGGGCGTCGCACCCGTTGCCATCGGCGTCAATCCACAGACGAAACAGATCGCGCGAATAGCCCGTCAGCTTTGGCGCCGACACCTTCAACTGCGGGAGGAGCGAACCTGCCTGCACCGTGGATGCGGCATCGGCGGTTGGGACGATGAGCGCGAGTACAAGCCCCGCCAGGATCAGCGGCCGCCGAATCACGTGCGTCTGCAGCGCGGTTCCATGTGCGTGCGGCGCGTCATGATCACATGGAAGCACGTTCGCAAGCGAACGGCGGTGAATCCGCGTACTCAACCGCATGCGCGCACGCTACGTGTCCTCCCGGAGTGAAACGGGTCCAACCCATAGGCGGACTCGACGTCTGACGAGGGGACTAGCCCCCTCGTCAGACGTCACACGCGTTGTTCGGCCGCCGCGAACGTAACGACTTCTACGACCTAGACGGGAATGGCTGCACGCTCAGCAGGCCAGGGCCGGGATTACTCGAGTCGGTCAAGCCGAGGGCGGGTGAACCAGACATTCCGGGTGCGAGGAGGGCCCCAACCGCAAGGCACTTTGTGCTGCCACCCGGAGTGCACCCAAGGGGGGCAAAAAGGTCTGAACGGTATGACGTGAACGTCACCCGTGTCGATGCCCAGCCAGAAGGCATTGCCCCAACCGCCGAAGGTGGCCTGACTTGCGAGCTTGGGCCAATCGGTGGAGCCGCCGTAGAAAAATATTTGCTTGGCCCCAGTAGAAGTCCTTGTGCTCTCGGGCTGGTCGAAAGGTGCACCCCATCCTGTGACGGTGTGGTCGAACGCAGTTGAGGAGTCGTTGTTGGTTTGTTCGACCGTATGGGTCAACTCGTGGTACTTCATATACGGGAACCACGCAGCGTTGTTCCACGAGTCCATCTGGAAGTTATTCGACGGAAGCCACGCCGTGCCGTGGAACTGGGAGCCGTCGAATGTCCAGGTGCAGACCACCTTCATCCTCCAGTTGGGGTTCCCCTTGTAAAAGATGGTCTGAACGCCGTTGACCGGATTACCACCGCTGATTGTGTTGTTGTGCACGAAGCTGTCACAGGTCTCGGGATAGGTCTCCGTCGGCGGCAGGAGGTTCTCCCGATTGGGGTCCGGTGCGCCGCCGCCCGGCGGATCGAACGCCCTGCGAACCTCGGGGGCGAGCTGCACGTTTGAGCGGCTCGCGCGCGAGCGCTTCGTCGGGTCCGGATCGATCGCCGGATCGGTATCTCGCAGGCCTGCCTCGATGTTCGTCCACAGGTCGGAATACGCACTGGGGAGACAGATGTTGCTGTCAGGTGCTGTCGCGCACTTCGTGTACACGCTCGCGCACTGGTATGCGTTGGTGCTCGTGAGTTGGCCCGCAGCGCAATTCTTGGCCCACGTCGACAGCCCTAGGGCCTGCGCGGCGTAGTAGTAGTACGCCTCGTAGTAGTACTCGCTGGTCTCCGCCGAATAGAACTGCGGATTGCGTGCCGCATACAGGTACGCGTTCGCGGTCTCGTTGTAGCCGAGCGCCCAGTCCTGAGCGTTGCCCTGGACGGCCTGCACGGCCGTGGCCATGTTCGCGAGGACCGAGGTATCGCCTGTGCTCGTCGCGTCGAACTGCGCCCAAATCGGCTGGTACACGACGTCGTTGATACTGGTGCTCGTGACGCTCCCGAGGTTGCTGAAGGCGTAGTTGTAGTTCTTGATCATGTCTGAGATCGCCGTATCTCCGCTACTAATGTCGATCGACCCATTAGCGCCCGTGCAGTCGCTGCCGGACGACGGCCCGACGCATGTCTGGGTTGCGAACGCGTTGGTTCCCGATGCCTTCGACGACATGCTCTGCTGCATCTCGGCGCTGATCTTCGCCCCGCCGTACGACCCACTCAGGCTCGCGGCGACCGACGACTGCTCGCTCGAGCTACTCGTGTCGAGCCGCACGACGGCGTCGTAGGTCGCGCCGTAGTTGACCGTGACGGGAACGGCGTCACCGCAGCGATTGAGATAATCGAGCGCGTCTGCCGGCGTCGTGCCCGTCCACGGCGTCGTGACTTTCGTGCCCAGCGCTTGGTTGGACTTGGTCGAGTGAACCTTCGTGTAGACATAGACCGAATTGGAGGACGCCGTTGACGTCGTGCTGTAGGACGCTGAGGCGTCCGCACTGAAGAGCCCCCCGTCGTACGACACACTGCCACCGACCTGCAGGTCGCTCTCGACCTCCGAGGCACTGGTGCTCACCCAAATCTGCCCCGTCGTGGCCTGCGTGCTGCTCGCGGTGACCGCGCCTCTTGTCAAGGAGATGCACGAGCCGACGGGCTGGGCGGTCTGTGCGAGGAGGCCCTGCGTTAGCTGCTGATCACCCGTGAACGGCATCGTCGGCGTGAACCCCGCATCGGCACGCACTGACCTCTTCCCCGGCACCACGTGCGGCGCGTCGAAAGCTCCGCGGGCACCAGCGTGCGGACGAATGACGATGCGGACATTCCGAGCGGACCCGAAACGCGTCCGCTTCGTCGTCGTCTGCCGCATGTCGGCGTACGAGCGATAGCGCATAGTCATGCTGTGCCCTGCGCGGTTGTTGTAGACCGGGTTGATCGAACCGATCCGCTCCGCGAGAAGGACCTTGCCGGAGGCCCGGCTGATCACCGTCATCGACCCCGTGTGGCCGATCACCCGATCCCAGTGCAGCACGAGATCAGGCAGGGAAATCGACGCGGGAGCGCCCTTCTTGAAATGCACCTTGGCCACGCGTGTTGGATTGACGAGTCGCAGACGCAGCTCTTGGTTGCGCTGCTTGCCGACCACCTCGGAAACCGTCTTGATCTCGACGTAGGCGATGTCATGCGCCCGGAACTTTTTGGTAACTTCGGAGATGCGGTCCGTCGGATGCACCGTCTTCGCCCCGGCCCCGGCCACGCCGAGAATCGCAAGCATCGCTACAGCGAGAGTCAAAGCCTTGGTGAACGTTTTCGTTGCGTGCACAGTCTCACCTCGAAAAAGAAATTTTGCGGATAATAGGTGGGGCGTCGATTCCAGAAAAGGGGGCTAGCCCCGTTGTCTTCCGGCACCCGGCTAGCCGGCATGACTCGAACTGCGATACGCGCTTTTCACGACTGACGGACGGCCTACTGAGGCCAACGAATCCGGGAGCGTGGGCGAAGCCGCTGACATTGAGCCCGGTGCGTCGAAGTCGGTGACGCTCGACCTCACGCCAGGCAGCTACATCCCGCTGAGCAACTTGCCGGGCCACTACGCGGGCGGCATGTTCACCACCTTCGCCGTGGAGTGAAGCGCTGCGTCTGTGTCGGTCTGCGCGTTAGATCGGCACAGACGCGGTCAGACGCGCACCGCCACCGGGGCGCGGGGTGAGCGACCACTCGCCGGCGAAGCTGCCGACCCACGCGTCGATGATCGCCGTGCCCGTGCCTGGCATCGGCTCCGCCGACGGACCGACGCCGTCATCCTCGACGATCACGGTAAGGCGGCCGTCCACCTGCTCCACCACGACGACGACGTGGGCCGCGCGGCCATGCAGCGCGGCATTGAGCAGGGCCTGCTCGACGATGCGATAGACGGCCGGCGCACGCTCGCCGGCGTCGAGCCCCTCAGCCACGCGAATCGTGACGTCGATCGACCCCGTATAGGAGCCGGCGAGGCCGTCGAGCGCGGCGACGAGGCCGACGGTCTCGATCGGCGGCGCGATCCGCCGGCCGACCGAACGGATACCGGCGCCCCGCAGCTCCTCGAGGTCGGCGACGACGGTCCGCAGGCCCTCGGCCTCCGCCGGAGCGACACTCTCGGCGATCGCGCTGAGGCGCAGGTTGGCGCGCAGCAGGACGCCCTGCACCTCATCGTGCAACGCAGTCGCCACCTCGTTGCGCACCCGCTCGTCGGCCTCGATGATCAGCGTCCGCTGGCGCCCCAGCTGATCGACCTGCTCGAGCAGGCGGTCGGTCTGCTCACGGATACGGAAGCGGGCGTAGCCGGCGCCGTTGGAGATCGCGACCAGCAGGATGACCATCGTCAGCACGGTCGAGGCGGCGGCGACCCAAAAGTTTGCGTAGAGCCCCTTGCCGGTCACCGCATCCTCGTTGACGAAGCGCAGCGAGAGCAGGCCGGCGGAGGCCAGCGCCGAGCCGACGAAGCACGTGATGAGATAGCGCGTCCGCGTCGGCATCGCGTGCTCCCCCCGACGCCAACCGCCGACCACGATCATCACGGCGACAACGGCCACCATGATCACGGCTCCCTGCAAGATCAGCTCGCCGGTGTAGAGGACGATGTCCAGCGTGCTGTCCGAGGAGACCCCGGCAACGACGATGCCGCGTCCCGTGAAGCCCATGACGCCGAACACGAAGATCGGCAGGGGCACGAATGGCCACGGCCCGAAGATCAGGCGCCAACGCGAGAAACCCATGTCGTTCGCCATGGCAGCAAGCGTAGGCGATAGGCAGATGCGGAGCCGTCCCGGGTGCGTCAAACTGCGTCCATGACGGCTCCCCGCGCGATCTCGGTGCTGTACGTCGAGGACGATCCCGTCCTGCGCTCGCTGTTCGCGGAGCTCATCCACGGCCGCGACGGCATTGCCGTCATCGGTACCGCCGCCGATGCGGACGCCGCCATCGAATTCGCCCGCACCACCCACGTGGATGTCGCCCTGCTCGATCTCGCGCTCGGGCCGCGCTCCATCAACGGTGCCGAGCTGGGCCTGCGGCTACGGCAGCAGGCGCCCGGGATGGGCATCGTGCTGATCTCGCAGCACCTGATGCCGAAGTTCCTGACGACGCTTCCCGAGCAGGAACGACATGGGTGGGCCTACGTGCAGAAGCGCGGCGACCTCTCTCCGACCGATCTTGCCCATGTGATCCGCGCGACCGCGGAGGGCAAGACGGTGCTTGACCCGTCGACCCTTGATGGCCAGCGGGTCGACGGCGCGGCGCTCGACCGGCTGACCCCGCGCCAACGCGACGTGATCGCGCTGCTCGCGACCGGCCGCGATGCTCTCGGCATCGCCGACGAGCTCCACCTCGCACACACCACCGTGCGCCGCGACATCTCGAACGCCTACCGGGTGCTCGTCCCCGACGTCGGTCCGGGCTACGACCCACGCACCGCGGCCGTGCTGGAGTACCTGCGCGTCACCCGCCCGTACGACTTTGGCGACGACGACTAGGCAGCGAGACCGTCGAGCGGCGCCCCGCCGCAGCACGGATCGATGTTGACCTTGCACGCGCTGCACTGGCTGTGGCCATGCACGTAGACCGGCGGCTCGCGGCTGCCACACATCGGACAGGGCTGCGCGCAGTCTCGCGGTCCACGTGCCGAACCCGGAGCAATCAGCTGCTGATCCCGCTCATGACCCATGCCGCCGATGCTACCGCCACCCCTCCGGCGACGACCGCGGCAGCGTCTGCCACCGCGACCGTGATCCACGCGCGCCGGAAGGCGCGCCGGGAACCGGACCTATCATGGGACGCGTGAGTACCCCGTCCCGGCCACCGCAACCGCCGTCGGGCGGGCGATCGCAGCGAGGTCCATGGCGCGTCCTGATCATTGCCATCGCGGTCGTGGTAGTGCTCGTGGGCGCCGGCGGCTGGTGGGCCTGGGGCCAGCGCAATCCGCCCGAGATCTCCGGCAACCCCACCGAGGAGTTCATCACCACGGCGGCCGCGACCACCACCACGGCTCCGCCTGACGAGGCGCAGAGCTGGCCGACCTACGGGTTCGACAACGCCCGCACGCGCTGGAATCCGAACCTCCGTCACCGACCCCCCTTCACGCCCGAGTGGCGCTTCGGCGCACGCGCGCTCTTGGAGTTCCCGCCGGCCGTCGCCGATGGGCTGCTGTACGTCGGGCAGATTCGCGGCAAGTTCTTCGCCGTCAACACCGAGAACGGCGTACCGGCCTGGCGCAAGGACATCGGCCACTGCTCCGCCGCCACGCCCGCCGTCGCCGACGGCATCGTCTACGCCTCGTTCCTCGCCGAGTACCCGTGCCCCAAGGGCGAGTTCGGCAGCGGTGGCTACGTCTTCGCCTGGGATGCCAAGACCGGCGAGCGCAAGTGGGTCGTCGAGCTGCCACCCGTCGAGTCGTCGCCGCTCGTCCAGGACGGCACCGTCTACGTGGGCGCCTGGGACAAGAAGGTCTACGCCCTCGACGCGGCCACGGGCGCCATCAAGTGGACCACGGAGACCGACGCGCAGATCGTGTCGTCGGCCAGCTGGATCGACGCCGCGACCGCCGGAGGGGCGCCCGCGATCGTGATCGGAACCAATGGCGGCAGCCTCTACGCGCTCGACGCGGCGACCGGCGCGATCCGCTGGAAGGCGCAGAGCAATGAGCGTCTCGGCAGCGGCCGCGAGTACTTCTACGCGACGCCGACCGTCGCCTACGGCCGCGTCTTCATCGGCAACACCGACGGTTGGATGTACGCCTACGGCGCGCAGACCGGGAAGCTGATCTGGGCCCAGCAGGCCGGCACGTACGTCTATACCGGCGCCGTGGCGGCCGGCCAGGTCATCTACATCGGCACCTACGACGGCAGCATCATCGCCTTCGACGCAGCTACCGGCAATCGGCTCTGGACGACCGAGGCACCCGGGGCCGTCCACGGCGCCCCCGTACTGATGGACGGGCTCCTCTACTTCTCGACGTGCTCCCGCTGCGGCCAGAACGGCGTGCGCGGGGCCAAGCTCGGGCCCGACGGGATCTACGCGATCGACATCGAGACGCACAAGATCGTCTGGAGCGACCGCGAGGGGAAGTACTCGCCGCTCGTGGCCGACGAGGAGCGCGTCTATCTGATCGGCCCTGGCTCCATCCGCGGCGTGCGCTCCAACTAGCCGTCAGTCGAGCGGCTTGATTGCCGTCGTGCGGAGCCCGGCGCGCTCGGCGACGATGCGGATCACGAAGACCACGATCACGCAGGCCGTCGAGGCGAGGCCGCCGTTGACGCTGTCGAGCGCAACGTAGGTGACCGCACCGGCGACGGCCGCGAGCGCGTACGGCGGCCCGGGCTGCATGATGCGCGGCGTCTCGCCGAGCAGGAGCGCCGCGGCGAGGCCGCCGCCGACGGCCGCGAACGAGCCGACGAAGACGGCGGTGATCGCCGGCAGCTGAAAGGAGACGGCGTACTGGGCGCCGACGGCGGCGAACAGCCCCATCGTCAGGGCATCGAGCAGGAAGAGGGCGTAGACGAAGCGCGCGATCTGCCGGCCAAACACCAGGATCACGACCACCGCGACGCCGACGACGGCGATGTACTCCCAATGCCGCAGTACCTCCGGCGGCGTGTTG
>JBIIFR010000281.1:0-2878 GCA_044237215.1 Gaiellales bacterium | reverse complement strand
CACGCGCATCATCTTCAAGCACGTCATCCCGCAGATCGCGCCGCTGCTGCTCGCCCAGACCGTGCTGATGGTCGCGCTCGCGATCTTCCTGGAGACGGCGATCTCGTTCCTCGGCCTCGGCGACCCTTCGGTCACGAGCTGGGGCAAGATGATCGAGACCGCGTTCTCCCGCAGCGCGATCTCCTACGGCGCCTGGTGGGCGATCGCGCCGCCGGGCATTGCCGTCGCCCTCGTGATCATGGCCTTCAACATGGTCGGCACGGCCGCCGAGGACTCGCTCAACCCGCGTCTCAAGGTGAGCCACCTGTCGCGCCGCCACTTCCGCCTGCGCCCCCTGCCTGACAAGGAAGCGCCGAAATGACCGTGCTCGCCATCGAGGACCTCCACGTCTGGTTTGAGCTGCCCGGCGGCAAGGAGCTGCACGCCGTCCAGGGCATCGATCTCTCCCTCCAGCGCGGCGAGCGCCTCGGTCTGGTTGGCGAATCCGGCTGTGGCAAGACAACGGCGATTCTCGCGATGATGGGCCTCCTGCCGCCGACGGCGAGTGCCGCGGGCCGCATCCTCCTCGACGGCGAAGACATCCTCGCGGGAGGCGACGACACGATGCGGGCGCATCGCTGGACGGACATCGCCATGGTCTTCCAGGGCGCGATGAACGCCTTCGATCCCGTCAAGACGATCGGCTCGCAGATCCGCGAACCGATGAAAGCGGCCGGGCTCGCCACGGGCAAGGCAGCGCGGACGCGGACCGGCGAGCTGCTCGAACTGGTGGGTATCGCCGCCGAACGCCAGGATCGTTATCCGCACGAGTTCTCCGGCGGCATGCGCCAGCGCGCGGCGATCGCCATGGCCTTGGCCTGCGAGCCGAAGGTGCTGCTCGCCGACGAACCGACGACCGCCCTCGACGTGATGGTGCAGGCACAGATCCTCCAGCTGCTGATCCGCCTGACCGACGAGCTCGGGCTCGCGATGATCATGGTCACCCACGACCTGCCGCTCGTCTCCCAGGTCTGCCAACGGGCCGCCGTGATGTACGCGGGACGGATCTCCGAGATCGGTACTACCAGCGAGCTGTACCATCACCCGCAGCATCCGTACACGCGCATGCTGTTTCGCGCCACGCCCGACCTGCTCGCTGAGCGCGACGTCATCTCGATCCCCGGCTCGCCGCCACGGCTCGATCAGGAGATCATCGGCTGCCCGTTCCGCCCGCGCTGCGACGCCGCCATCGACACGTGCGCGATCGCGTATCCCCCCACCCGAACCGCCGAGCCCGGGCACCTGAGCTCCTGCTTCGTCGAGGAGCCCGCATGAGCGAGACGCTGCTGTCGATCGAGGATCTGGTCGTCGAATTCCGCCAGGGGCGCAAGACGCGGGTGCACGCCGTCGATGGTGTGTCGCTGAAGGTCGAGGCGGGCGAGTTCGTCGCGCTCGTGGGCGAGTCGGGCTGCGGCAAGACGACGACCGCGCAGACGGCGATGCGGATGGTCCAGGCGACCTCGGGCACGATCCGCTACCGCGACCGTGACATCACGCATGCCTCGCAGCGCGAGATGCGGCCCGTGCGCCGCGAGATGCAGATCATCTTCCAGGATCCGTACGAGTCGCTCGATCCGCGCTTCCGCGTCAAGGACATCGTCGCCGAGCCGCTGCAGATCCACGGCATCGGTGACCGCGAGGCTCGCGTCGGTGCGGCGCTCGAGCGAGCCGGGCTGACCCCCGCCGACCTCTACATGGAGCGCTATCCGCACGAACTCTCCGGCGGGCAGCGCCAGCGCGTCTCGATCGCCGCAGCGCTGGCGCTGGAGCCGACGATGCTGCTGGCCGACGAGCCGGTGTCCATGCTCGACGTCTCGGTGCGCGCCGGCATCCTCGGCCTGCTCGACGATCTGCGCCAGAGTGGCCTCGGCATTCTGATGATCACGCACGACCTCTCCACCGCCGCCCACTACGCGGACCGCATCTGCGTGATGTACCTGGGCCGGATCGTCGAGGAGGGGCCGGCCTCTGAGGTCATCCGCAACCCGCAGCACCCGTACACCAAGGCACTCGTCTCCGTCGTCCCTCAACCGGATCCCGAGCTGACCATGCAGCCGCAGATCCTGCAGGGCGAGACTCCCAACCCGACCAATGTGCCGACCGGCTGCCGCTTTCATCCGCGCTGCCCAGTCGCTACCGCGGCCTGCTCGTCCGAGGATCCGCAACTGCGCGCGGCGGGCGGCGACGGCCACCGCGCCGCCTGCATCCTCCTCTGAGTGACCAGAGGGGTCTGCGCCAGCACCACGTCGGCTGCGAATGCCGCGCCGGTACCACGACACTTGCGCATGCGACGGCGGCACCAAGGCGCTTGCGTGTGCCCCGCTCCCGCCACGAACCGCGCGCTTCTCGCGTGGGCACGGTTCGTAGACTGCAGAGCGTGACCGCCGACCCGCATCAGATCCTCCGCGAGGTCTTCGGCCACGACGCCTTCCGTCCCGGCCAGGAGGAGGCCGTGCAGGCTGCGCTCGACGGGCGCGATTCGCTGGTCGTGATGCCGACCGGGTCAGGCAAGTCGCTCTGCTATCAGCTGCCCGCCCTCGGCGCCCTGCGCCTGACGATCGTGGTGTCGCCGCTGCTCGCCCTGATGCGCGACCAGATCGAGGCGCTCCGCAAGCTCGGTCGCACCGATGTCGCAGCGCTCTCGAGCGATACCAGCAGCGAAGACGTGGAGGCGATCCTGCAGTCGCTGCGCGGCGACGGCGGCAATCTGCTCGACGACGGCCCCGCCGTGCGCCTGCTGTACGTGGCGCCCGAACGCTTCGCCAACGCGCGCTTCGCCGCTGCGCTCGCCGAGGCCCACGTCGACCTGCTCGTGGTTGACGAGGCGCACTGCCTGTCC
>JBIIFR010000279.1:0-2880 GCA_044237215.1 Gaiellales bacterium | reverse complement strand
GGTGGGCGCTCGATCGTCGAGACTGGGATCACCTCGCGCCCCGCAACCGCGTTGACGTGGCGCGCGAGCGCGAACACCGTCGTCTTCGGCACGTCCTTAATCGGCGCGAAGCCGCCAACCGAATCGCCGTACAGCGTCGAGTAGCCCGTCGCGACCTCGCTCTTGTTGCCCGTCGTCAGCACCAGCCAGCCGTGCTGATTCGACAGGCTCATCAGCAGCACCCCGCGGACGCGCGCCTGCAGGTTCTCCGCCGCCAGACCGTCGATCTCCGGCAGCAGGTCGTGGAAGGCCAGGCGCAGGTCCTCGATCGGCAGCTCACGGAAGTCGATGCCGAGGTTCTCCGCCACCACCTGCGCATCGGTCCGAGTCTCCGACAGGTTGAAGCGCGTGGGCATCGACACCCCGTGCACACGATCCGCGCCCAGCGCAGCGACGCTCAACGCCGCCACCAGCGCCGAATCGATGCCACCCGACAGTCCGAACAAGACGCCCTTGAAGCCATTCTTGTCCACGTAATCGCGCAGGCCCAGCGTGAGCGCGGCCCACAGCTCAGCATCGCGACTCGCCGGGAGCGGCGCGATTTCTCCCACCCCACCCGGCACGTCGCACACGACGAGATCCTCGGCGCAATAGACGCCACGCGCGATCAGCTCGCCCGCCGCGTCGTAGACCAGGCTACGCCCGTCGAAGGCGAGCTCGTCCTGGCCACCCACGAGGTTCGCGTAGCCGACGGCGACGCCGTGGTCGCGCGCAAAGGCGGCGATCAACGCGTCGCGCTGCTCACCCTTGCCGAGGTGGTACGGCGAGGCCGAGAGGTTGACGATCAGCGTCGCGCCCTCGCGCGCCGCAGCGTGCGCCGGGCCGTCGGTGACCCAGATGTCCTCGCAGATGGAGAGGCCCACGCGCTCGCCGGCGACATCGACGATCAACGGGCCCGTGCCCGGGACGAAGGTGCGCTGCTCGTCGAACACGCTGTAGTTGGGCAGCGCCATCTTGTCGAAGCGCGCCTCGATCTTGCCGTCGCGCAGGAGGTACGCGGAGTTGCACACGCCCGTCGTGCCCGCGTGCGGGCCGCCGACGATAACCGGGATGGGCAGACCAACCGCGAGTTCGGCAACCGCTGCCTCACACGCCGCCACGAACGTCGGGCGCAGCACAAGGTCTTCGGGCGGATACCCGCAGATCGCGAGTTCTGGCGTGACGACCAGCTCGGCACCCTGTTCGGCGGCACGGTCGACCGCAGCGCGGATCAGCGCGGCATTGCCGGCGAGATCGCCGACGGTCGGATCCAGCTGGGCGAGCGCGAGGCGCACGCCGACAGTCTATTGCGCCTCGGCCGCCCGCCCCGCCGCCTGGGCGAGAGCGCTGGACACGGCTGCGTCGAGAGCGATGGCGCCGTGCACGCAGGCGGCCTCCGGCGTCTTGGCCCGGTCGGCGTCGATGCAGTGCAGAACCGCGATCACGCGCTCCCGCGCGGTACCGAGCCGGTCGGCCGCCTGCTCGATGCGGCGCGTCGACAGGCGGGGGATACCGAGCAGCCGCCCCTCCTCCGACTGCACCAGCACGGGGCCAGGGACGAACGCGTCGGCGGCGCCGACGGCGAACAACAGGCTGGCGGCCGCGGCCACGGATTCGTCGAGACGCGGATGCAGGAGCCACAGCTCGCGGGAGGCGGTGGCGACGGCGACGGTGTGCTGGAGCGCCCCGCCCGCGTAGGCGTGGTGGAACTCGACGCTCATCGGTGCGGCGCGGAAGCGCACGCGAAACGCGTTGTCGTTGAGCACGGCGCGCGTGAGGTTGCGCAGGCCCTCGTCCGGAATCTCCTCCGCGAGGAACTCGAGGAACCCCTCAAGGTCATCGACATCGCGTCGCGCACCCGGCGTGAACTCGAGGGCATCGGGCGCCACCTCGGTCTGCTCGACCGAGCGCACCACGATCTGCGGGCGGCCGCGATACCCCTCGACGCTGCCCAGCACGCGGATCACATCGCCGACCTCGAAGCGGCCATCGAGGATCGGCGCGTCGTCGAAGATCGTGGCCTTCACCCGGCCGGTCTTGTCGGCCAGCTCGAGCGCCAGGTACGGCGAGCCTGTGCGCGTGCGGCGCCGGTCCTTGCGGATGACGGCGAACGTCGAATCGACGAGCTGTCCCTCGACGAGGTCACGGACGGCGGTGCGTGCTTCTGCGCTCACATGGGTGAGTCTAGTGGGCGGGCGGCGGGAGGAAGCGGGGTCACGGGCCGGGGGACCCGGGATCAGGGTCCGCGGTGGTGCGGGAGAGGATGCGACGAAGGGGTCAGCAGGCGCGGGGCTTCCCCTCACCCTTCGCGGGGCACGACGATCCGCGTGCCGGGACGGAGCGCCTCGAAGTCCCGATACGATGCCCCGCGCATGCCGACGCCCGATCCCCTCGACGTCCGCCCGTTCCGCGGGCTGCGCTACGACCCGAAGCGCCACCCCGCCTACAGCGTGGTCGCGCCGCCGTACGACGTCATCCAGCTGGCGGACCGCATGCGACTCGTGGCGCGCTCCAACCGCAACGTCGTGCGCCTGATCCTGCCCGACGTCGGCCGCGCTGAGAACGCGCGCCGCCTGCTCGACGAGTGGCGCGCCGACGGCACCCTCCGCGAGGAGGACGTGCCGTGCCTCTACCGCACCGAGGAGACCTTCACCGGCCCCGACGGCGTCACCCGCGTGCGGACCGGGATGATCGCCCTCGTCGGCCTGCCGCGCGGCGAGGGCACGATCCTCCCACACGAGCGCACCATGCCGAACATCGTCGAGGACCGCCTGCGTCTGCTCCGCACGACCCATGCGCAGCCGTCGCCGATTCTCGTCACGTACGACGACCCGTACGGCGACATTGACGCCGCGCTCCGCC
>JBIIFR010000280.1:0-2880 GCA_044237215.1 Gaiellales bacterium | reverse complement strand
CCGCTGCCGCGTGGTGTCAAGCGCCCGACGCGCTCGCGCGTGACCGCGGCGGCGCTGTCCGGCTCCGCGCTCCCGTCGGCGATCGGGGCGCTGCCGAACGAGGCCGCGCACGAGGAACCCAAGAAGCGCCGTCGTCGCCGTCGCAAGAAGAAGGGCAACGGCGAGGCCCCGAGCGAAGAGGCTGGCGCGGTACTGGCTGCCGACGCCGTCGCGGACGAGGGCGCCGAAGCCGCGGCCGACGTCGAGGTCGCGGGCGCAGAGCCGCTCGCGATGGCACCGGCGGACGAGGCCGCACCGCAGCCGGGCAAGCGCACGCGCCGCACGAAGGCCGCCGCGGCGGCGGCGGAGACCGACGAGCCGCTCACGGTCGACGCAGAGCCCGAGGCGCCTGCGCCTGCGCCTACGCGTCGCGGTCGCCGCCCGCGGGCCGCGGTCGAGGCGCCGACGGATGCGCCCATCGCTGTCGCCGCCGTGCCCGAGACGTCCGCGCCGAACGCCGAGGAGGCGCCGAAGCCCAAGCGCCGCCGCAAGGCGAAGGCGAAGGCCGAGGGCGACGCCGTCGACGGAGACGTCGTTGCGGCTGTGGAGGCATCGGTGGAGCCGGTCGCGGAGTTCACCGCCTCCGGTATGCGTCGCGTCGTGATCGACGATGCCGACGACGCCACGTTCTCGACGGACGGCCTGGCGCCGAAGCGCGGTCGCACCAAGGCCAAGCCGCGCTCGAAGCCGAAGGTCAAGCCGCGCCCGGCATCGACACCCACGCAGCCGGACAAGGGCTCGACGGAGCCGGCAGAGATCCCCGAGTGGTAGCGCCTGCGTCGTAGGGTGGAGCGCGCCGCGGCCGGGCCGCGGGTCCTCGCCTACTTGTAGCGGTACGTGATGCGACCCCGGGTGAGGTCGTACGGGCTGAGCTCGACCTTGACGCGGTCGCCGGGCAGGATGCGGATGTAGTGGCGCCGCATGCGACCCGAGATGTGGCCGAGCACCTCATGCCCATTGTCGAGCATGACGCGGAACATGGTGTTCGGCAGCGACTCCGTCACCTCGCCCTCGACTTCGATCTTCTCTTCCTTCGTCACCTGTGCTCCAAGCTCGACTGCCGATCATGGTACTCCAGTCGCGCGTGAGGCGACCCCGCCAGCCTGTAACGTCAGCCCCATGACCGTCATGACCTCGGATGAGCTGGGCCGCTACGCGGATGCCGTCATCGACACCTGCCTGCACATCAAGAAGGGCGACACCGTCGCCATCCACGGCGAGCCGGGCTCCCGTCCGTACGTCCACGCGCTCGTCGATTCGGCCTACGCATCGGGTGCGCGCTTCGTCGATGTCCTCTACGTCGATCCGGTCATCCGCCGCGCGCGCATCACCGGCGCCAAGAACATGGACTCGCTGAAGTGGACGCCGCGCTGGCACCTGACGCGGATGAAGGACCTGATCGCGGCCGACGCCTCGCTGATCTCGATCGCGGGCGAGGAGAACCCGGGGCTGATGAAGGGTGTTGATCCCGCGCGCGCGATGCTGGAGATGACGGCACGCATGCCGGGTCGCGAGGCGTACCTGAAGGCCGTCGCCGCCGGTACCGCGCGCTTCTGCGTCGTGGCCTATCCGGCACCGGGCTGGGCCAAGCAGGTCTATCCGAAGCTGTCGGTCGAGCGGGCACAGCGCGCGCTCGCCAAGGATCTCCTGTCGTTCTGCCGGATCGGCGCCGCCGACCCGGCCGGAGCCTGGGGCACGCACGTCGAGAACCTCGTCAAGCGGGCTGCGCTGGTCAACAAGCGCAACTTCACCCAGCTGGAGTTCCTCGCCCCGGGCACCGACCTGCGCGTCGGCCTCGCGCCGAAGACGCGGTTCTGCGCGGCCGAGATGAAGACGCCGAACGGTCGCCGCTGGTGCGCAAACCTCCCGACCGAAGAGGTC
This sequence comes from Gaiellales bacterium, assembly GCA_044237215.1. Lineage (GTDB taxonomy): Bacteria > Actinomycetota > Thermoleophilia > Gaiellales > F1-60-MAGs149 > F1-60-MAGs149. The sequence continues at coordinate 960 of JBIIFR010000280.1, read as the reverse complement.
TTCGCCAGTCCGGACTACCGCTACACGGAGGGGCACTTCACCTGCACGCGCCCGCTCTCCCTCGACGGCCAGATGTTCGACGGCATCAAGGCGGAGTTCAAGGGCGGCGAGCTGCAGCGCATCCAGGCCAAGACGGCGAAGCAGCGCGAGTACCTGGCGGCCTACTTCGCCCGCGATAAGGGCGCCGGTCGTCTCGGCGAGGTCGCCCTAGTCGACAGGGCCTCGCGGATCGGCCAGGCGAACCGCGTGTACCACACGACGCTGCTCGACGAGAACGCCGTCGCCCACGTCGCGTTCGGCTCGGCCTACGGCGCGACGCGCGTCCCCGATGCGCGCATCAAGGGCGATCGCGGCCTCAACGTCTCGAAGATTCACGTCGATGTGATGATCGGCTGCGACGACCTGACCGTCACCGGCACGACCGCCAAGGGCGAGCGCGTGCCGGTTATCGAGACGGGTGTCTGGGTCCTGAAGTAGGCCGCGCCAAGCGGCGGCCTCGCTCGCGGCTGGACAGGATGGGCCCGGGCCCAATTTGTCCACACGTCGGAACGCGGATCGAGAGTCGACGCCGCTGGGCGACGCTGGCCTCAGGTTGGGTCGTCGATACGCACGACGCGCAGACCCCACGCCTCGCCCGCCTCGAACAGGGCGTCGGCGTCGACCTCGTCCGCCCAGCCGAGCACGTGCGGCTCGGGGCGGTCGGCGGTCGAGCCCAGCACGGCGCGGCGCTGGGGGACGGCGACCGGCTCCGGGCCCTGAAGCAGCCGCTCGCGTGCCTCTTCGGCGGCCTCGACGGCCGGTCCCTCCGCGTAGCCCTTGCCCATCAGCCGATCCTACCGGGCGGCGGCGCGCTTGGCGGCCTTCGCCGCGCGCTTGCCGGCCTGGTACGCGGCGAGCTCGTCGGCGGTGCGCACCTCGCCGAGCGTGGGATAGGTCGGCAGCAGGGTGGCGAGGCCGGGC
>JBIIFR010000278.1:0-2881 GCA_044237215.1 Gaiellales bacterium | reverse complement strand
CACGCTGGCGGCGCCGCGCTCGCGGGCGACCAGCTCGCCGTCCTCGGCAACGTCGCTCGAGAAGCGCGTGCAGCGGTAGCAGAGGATGCAGCGCTCGCGGTCGAGCACGATCGACGGAGAGATCGGCAGCGGCTTCTCGTAGGTGCGCTTCGGCAACGTCATCCGGGAGTTGCCGGGGCCGTACTTGAAGGTCAGGTCCTGCAGCGGGCACTCGCCGCCCTTGTCGCAGACGGGGCAGTCGAGCGGATGGTTGAGGAGCATGAACTCCAGCACCGCGTCCTGCGCCTCCTTGGCCTGCTCGGAGGTGCCGGCGGTCCGGACGACCATGCCGTCGCCGCACGACAGCGTGCAGGCGGCCTGCAGCTTCGGCGCGCCCTCGATCTCGACGAGGCACATGCGGCAGGCGCCGATCGGCGGGCCGAGGCGCGGCTCGTAGCAGAAGATCGGGATCTCGATCCCGGCGTGCTCGGCGGCGGCGACGACGAGGGGCGTGCCCTTCGGCACGGTGATCTCGCGGCCGTCGACGGTGAGGGTGACGGTGTCAATCTGCGTGGCGCTCATCCGGCGTGCACCATCGGCAGCGGTGCCTTCAGGAGCGGCGGGTAGAGCTCGGTCATCGGGGCATCATCGGGGCACGGGCAGCGGCCGAGGCGGCAGTGCTCCTCGAACTCGGCGCGGAAGTTGTTGATGTGGCTCCGCACCGGCATCGCGCAGGCGTCGCCGAGCACGCACAGGCAGTTGCCCTCGACGCGGTTGCAGATCTCGAGCAGGAGGTCGATCTCCTCCAGCGTGCCGAGACCCGCCTCCTGCTTGCGCAGGAGCTCGGTCAGCCAGCGGGTGCCCTCGCGACACGGGGTGCACTTGCCGCACGACTCGTGCATGTAGAACTCGGCGGTGCGCAGTGCAAAGCGCACCATGCAGGTGCGGTCGTCGACGACGATCACGGCGCCCGAGCCGGCCATCGAGCCGGCGGCGACGACGGCCTCGAAGGCGAGGCCCGTGTCGAGCTGGTTCGGCATCAGGATCGGCATCGAGGAGCCACCCGGCACGAACGCCTTCAGCGTGCGCCCCTCGGGCATGCCGCCGCCCTTGCCCTCGATCAGATCGCGGTAGGTGGCCGACAACGGCATCTCGTAGTTGCCGGGGTTGCGGACGTGCCCGGACAGCGAGAACATCTTGGTGCCGGTCGACTGCTCGGTGCCGACGCCGGCGTAGGCCGCGCCGCCCATGCCGATGATCACCGGCACCGTCGCCACGGTCTCAACGTTGTTCAGCAGCGTCGGCTTCTTGAAGGCGCCGGACACGGCCGGGAACGGCGGCTTCGCCGTCGGCTGGCCGCGCTCGCCGTTGAGGGAGGCGAGCAGCGCCGTCTCCTCGCCGCAGATGTAGGCGCCGGCGCCACGGTGGACGTAGACGTTGGCGACGTAGTCGGTGCCGGGGAGCGGCGAGCCGATGTACCCCTTGGCGCGCGCCTGCGCGATCGCACCCTCGAGGATCGAGGCCTCCTTGGCGTACTCGCCGCGGATGTAGATGTACGCGCCGGCCCCGCGGATCATCCAGAGGTAGATGATGATGCCCTCGATCAGCATGTGCGGATTGCGCAGCATGATCTCGCGGTCCTTGAACGTGCCCGGCTCGGACTCGTCGCCGTTGATCACGAGGTAGCGGTCCAGGCCCGCGGCGAGGAACGAGGCCTTCCGGCCGGCGGGGAAGCCCGCGCCGCCACGGCCGCGCAGGTTCGACGCGATCATCTCGTCGACGAGCTGCTCGCTCGTCATGCCAAGCGCCGTGTGCAGCGCGCTGTAGCCGCCACTCGCCTCGTACTCAGCGATCTCGCGACGGCTACCGGCGAACGGCAGCAGCAGGGCATTCTGGTCGGGCTGGGCGAAGGTCGGAGACTCAGGCATGGCTCTCGCTCGGTCGGGAGGTGCTGCGCAGGCGCTCTAGGAGCGGCGCAACATCCTCGATCTTGAAGTGCTCTTCGTACTCCTCGTCGACGGACACGACCGGACCCCAGCCGCAGCCGCCAAGGCACTCGACGCAGCGCAGCGTGATCTTCCCGTCCTCGCTCGTGCCCGGGGCCTTGACGTCGAGCTCGCGCTCAAACTCGCGGAGCAGCCGGTCGGCGCCGATCAGCGCGCACGACAGGTTCGTGCAGACCTCGACGACGTGCTCGCCGACGGGCTGGAGGAAGAACATGTCGTAGAAGGACGCGACGGCCAGGCAGCGCGCGGGCGGCAGGTCGAGCCCGTCGGCCACGGCCTCGAGCGCCTCGGGCGACAGCCAGCCGTAGTGCTCCTGTGCGTGGCGGAGCGCCGGCAGGATCGCGCTGCGTCGATCCGGGTACTTGGCGATCTCGCGCTGGATCTCGTCGTAGAGGGTGTCGCTCATCAGCGATCCACGTCTCCCAGGACGGGGTCGATCGAGGCGAGGATCGCGATCAGGTCGGCGAGGTACACGCCCTCGCAGAGCTTCGCGAACGACTGCAGCAGCACCAGCGAAGGGCTGCGTAGGCGCACGCGCCACGGCTTGGCCCCGCCGTCGGCGATCAGGTGGAAGCCGAACTCACCGCGGGCGGACTCGATCGGCGCGTAAACCTCGCCGGCCGGCACCTCGAAGCCCTCGGTGACCAGCTTGAAGTGGTGGATCAGGGACTCCATCGACGTGTGCAGCTCGTGGCGCGGCGGCAGCGCGACCTTGCGGTCGTCCGTGATCGTCGGGCCCTCCGGCAGGCCGTCGAGGACCTGCTCGATCAGGTCGATCGATGCGCGCATCTCCTCGATGCGGACGCGGAAGCGGGCGTGCACGTCGCCGCCCTGCTCGACGACCGGTGTGTAGCCAAGCTCGCGGTAGGCGCCGTAGCCGCCGTTCGCGGAGCGCA
>JBIIFR010000277.1:0-2891 GCA_044237215.1 Gaiellales bacterium | reverse complement strand
TCTCCGACGTCAGGGGAATCGGAGCGACCGCGACCAGTGGCCCCTCGTCCAGCGCGAGCACGGTCTCCATGATCGCGACGCCCGTCGCCTCGTCACCGGCCATCAGCGCGCGCTCGATCGGCGCGGCGCCGCGCCAGCGCGGCAGCAGCGAGGGATGCAGGTTGAGCCACGGGCAGATGGCGAGCAGCTCGGCGGGCAGCAGCTGGCCGTAGGCGCAGATGGCGATCGCAGTGGGCTCGGTGGCGCGCAGGGCCGCGAGGGCGTCGACCGCGCGCTCGGGCTGAAGCAGGGGCAGGCCGAGCTCGGTGGCCAGCGCGGCGACCGGCGGGGGCGTCAGGACACGGCGGCGACCGGCCGGGCGATCGGGCTGGCTCAGGACCAGCGGCACCTCGACGCCCGCGGCGAGCAGGCCGCGCAGGACCTCGGCTCCGAACGCGGACGTGCCCGCGAACGGCGCGCGCGCGATCAGCTGAGCCTCTCCCGCAGGATCCGCAGCGCCTCGCGCCGGACCTCGGGCGCCGCGCGATCGACGGTCAGGATGCCGTCGAGGTGGTCGAGCTCGTGCTGGACGATCCGCGCCGGCATGTCGTAGAACTCGTCCTCGTGCCAGTCGCCCGCGACGTCCTGCCAGCGCAGGCGCACGCGCGTGCTGCGCTCGACCTGCACCGAGTGGTGCTCGCGCAGCAGAAGCTCGAGGGACAGGCAGCCCTCGCCGCCGACCTCGGTCTCCTCCGAGTGCTCGATGATCTCCGGGTTGATCAGCACGATCCACTCGTCGTCCTCGAAGCTGATGACGGCCAGCCGGCGCAGCAGGCCGATCTGCGGTGCGGCGAGGCCGGCACCGATTGCGTCGTCGGCGAGCTCGCACATCCGCTCGACGAGCTCCTCAAGAGCGGCGTCGAACTCCTCGACGGGCAGCGCCGGACTGCGCAGCACGGGATCCGGGAACTGGCGGATCTGCGCCTGGGCGATGGTGCGGCGCGCCTCGCGATCTGCTTCGGATTCCTTGCGTGCCATTCGTCCCACTATGCCCCGGCGCGGGGCTCCTTCGGCTGAATCGGGGCAACGCGCGCGCCACTCGCCACGAGCGTGCCGATCTGCTCGCCGCGCACCACACGCACGATGTTCTCGGCGTCGTTGACGTTGAACACGCGGATCGGCATGTCGTTCTCCATGCACAGCGACAACGCCGTCGTGTCCATCACCTTGAGGCCGCGCTCGATCGCCTCGAGGTGCGTCAGCTCGGTGATCAGCTTGGCGTCGGGGTTGATGCGCGGATCATCATCGAGCACGCCCTCCACGCCGTTCTTGCCCATCAGGATGGTCTGGGCGCCGATCTCGCACGCGCGCAGCGCCGAGGCGGTGTCGGTCGTGAAGTACGGATTGCCCGTGCCGCCCGCGAAGATGATCACGCGGCCCTTCTCAAGGTGCCGGATGGCGCGGCGCCGGATGTACGGCTCCGCCACCTCCTGAATGTTGAGCGCGCTGAGGATGCGCGTGTAGATGCCGATGCGCTCGCAGGCGTCCTGCACCGCGATGGCGTTCAGCACCGTTGCGAGCATGCCGGCGTAGTCGGCCGAGGCGCGATCCATGCCCTTGGCCGACTCCGCCATGCCGCGGAAGATGTTGCCACCGCCCACGACGATCGCGACCTCGACGCCCTCCTCCTGCACCTGCTGGATTGCGTACGCGATCTCGGCGATGCGCGACGGATCCATGCCGTAGCCCGCCTCACCCATCAGCGACTCCCCCGACAGCTTGAGGAGGACGCGGCGGAAAGGCGTGCTGGTCATCGGTTACTCCTGGCCGAGGGTGTAGCTCGCGAAGCGCTTGATCTCGATGTTCTCACCCATCTCGGACGACAGCGCCGCGCGATGCTGCTCAACGGAGATGTCCTCGTCACGGAAGTACGCCTGGTTGAGGAGGCAGACCTCTTCGTACCACTTGCGCAGCTTGCCCTCCGCGATCTTGACCTGGACCTCGGCCGGCTTGTCAGCGGCCTGCGTGCGGAAGATCTCGAGCTCGGCCTCTTTGGCCTCCTCCGGCACGTCGGCCTCGGAGATCCAGCGGGTGCCGTCCATCGAGACGATCTGCAGGCACATGTCCTTGACGAACTCGCCGAACTTGTCCGTGTTCGCGACGAAGTCCGTCTCGCAGCCAACCTCGACGAGGACGCCCTTGACGCCACCGCCGTGGATGTACGAGGCGACCTTGCCCTCGCTAGTCGCGCGGCCACCGCGCTTGGCGGCCTTGGCGAGACCCTTCTCGCGCAACACCTTCTTGGCGGCGTCCATGTCGCCCGCGGCCTCGACGAGGGCGTCGCGGACCTCCATCATCCCCGCGCCCGTCTGGTCGCGGAGCACCTTCACATCGGCAGCACTGGCCTTGTAATCGCTCATGGTTCTCGGTCCTTCTCGGCGGATGCCGATCTGATCAGGTTCGGATCCGCTTACGCGGTGGGATTCTCCTTGGCGGCCTCGGCGGCGGCCTCTTCGGCAACCACCTCGGCGACGATCTCCTCGACGACGGCCTCTTCGACGGCCTCTTCAATCGCCTCGGCGACGGCCTCCTCGAGCGCCTCGACGACGATCTCGGCGATCTCCTCGGCGACGATCGCCTCAACGACGGCCTCCTCGGCGATGGCCTCGGCGACGATCGCCTCGGCGACGGCCTCAGCGGCGACCTCGACGGGTACGTCGGGATCGGCCACAGCGGCCTCGGCGACGGCCTCGGCGACGATCGCCTCGGCGACAGCCAGCTCCGCGACGGCCTCGGCGGCGTCGGCGGTCGCCAGGATCTCGGCGACGGCCTCCTCGACGGCGGCGGCCTCATCGGACGACAGCCCCTCGACGGCCGACGGCAGGTGCTTCTGGCCTTCGATCACGCCGTCC
>JBIIFR010000276.1:0-2898 GCA_044237215.1 Gaiellales bacterium | reverse complement strand
GAGCCGCCGACGTCGGCGACGTGCGCCGTCACGGCCGCGAAGCCGATCAGCTCGCCCTTCCACAGGATCGGCACAGCCACCGCGATGTCGGGCGTATGCGACGCGCCGAGATACGGGTGGTTGTGGATGATGACGTCGTCTTCCTTCAGCTCGTCCTTGTCGACGCGATGCAGGAAGCCACGGATGTACCAGGGGAGCGAGCCGATGTGCATCGGCGTCGACTCGGACTCGCAGAGCTCGCGGCCCTGCGCATCGAACAGGCCCGCGCCGAGATCCTCGGACTCGCGGATGATCGACGAGTAGGACATGCGGAACAGGACGCCCGCCATCTCCTGGGCGATAGCGTCGAACGCGCCGCCGAGGACGCGCAGTGTGATCGGATCAACCGGCACCCGCTTGCGGGTGGGCTTACCGGGGTTGATGCCGACTTCAGGCAGATCAGCCATTAGGAATGCCTCTTCTCTCGCAGGTGGGGTTAGTGACCGCTCTCAGCGGCCTTGGCCACTGCAGCGGAGTACTTGATGATCAGGTTGCCGTGCTTGTCGACCTCGGCCGAGTAGCCCGGGGGGACGACGCTCGTCGAGTCGAACTGGGTGATGATCGCCGGGCCCTGCATTTTGTTGCCGGCGAGCAGCTCGGTGCGCTCGTAGAACTTCGTCTTGAACTTCGCGGGCTTGCCGTTCTTCTCGAACCACGCATCGGCGGTCAGCTTCAGCGCGCCCTTCGGCGGCGTGGCCGTGCCCTTCTTGACGAGGACGGGCTTGAGGCCCGGCATCTCGCCGATCGCCCGGACGCGGATGTTCGCGATCTGGACGTCGACGTCCTCGAAGCGGCGCGAGAACTCCTTCTCGTGCGCGGCGTGGAACTCGTTCTTGACCGCCTTGATCCACTTGTCATCGACACCCGTGCGGGGTGCGTCGACGCGGAGCTCGTAGCCCTGACCCTCGTAGCGGGCGTCGACGATGCGCTCCAGGCGGATGCGCTTCTTGTCGATCTTGTCGACCGCGAACTGGCGCATCGCCTCCTTCTCGAGCGCGGCGAACTGCTTCTCGAGGATGGCGCTGGCCTTGGCGTCACCGGTCAGGCTCGAGCACATCACGTACGCGGTCTTCGTGTACTCGTAGACCAGGTCCGTGGTGAGCAGGCCGAGCGCTGCCGTGATGCCCGGGTAGTTCGGCACCAGCACGTGCTTGACGCCGACCTCGGGGGCGATGTGGCTCGCGAACAGCGGACCACCGCCACCTTCGGCGACGAGCGCGAACTCGCGCGGGTCGAAGCCCTTGCGGACCGACGACTGCTCGATGGCGTCGACCATCGAATGCACGAGCACCTTGAAGATGCCGAGTGCGGCCTCCTCGGTGCTCAGCTTCAGCGGCTTGGCGATCTTCGTCTCGACGGCCTTGCGGGCCAGGTCGACGCGAAGATCCTTCTTGCCGCCGAGGAACAGCTCGGGACGCAGCCAGCCGAGCGCGATGATCGCGTCGGTCGCCGTCGGCTCCGTGCCGCCCTGGTTGTAGGCCGCGGGGCCCGGCATGGCGCCGGCCGAGCGCGGTCCGACACGGAAGATGCCGCCCGAGTCGACGTACGCGATCGAGCCGCCACCGGCACCGATCGTGTCGACGTCGACCATCGGGATCATGGCCTGGTACGGGCCGACCTTCGTGTCGAGCAGGTGCTTCATGCGCAGCTTGCCGTCCTGCGCGAGGCCGATGTCGGCCGAGGTGCCGCCGACGTCGAGGGTGATGACGTTGCGCTCGCCTGCCACGCGACCAGCCCAGATGCCGCCGACCACGCCGGCGATCGGACCCGACATCAGCAGGTTGACCGGGCGCTCGCTGGCGGCCTCGGGCGTCGCCACACCGGCGGCGCTGGTCATCAGCTGGATGCCGGTCTTGACGCCCATGCGGCGCAGCTCGGCGTCGAAGCGGCGGACGTAGTTCGAGACCTTCGGGCCGACGAACGCGTTCAGCGCCACCGTCGAGAAGCGCTCGTACTCGCGGTACTGCGGGATGACCTCGGAGGAGACCGAGATGTACGCCTCGGGGAACTCCTCGCGCACGATCGCGGCGACGCGCTTCTCGTGCTCGTCGTTGAGGAAGGAGAAGAGCAGGCAGACGGCGACGGAGTCGACGGCGGCCTTCTTCAGCTTGCGGACCTGGGCGCGGACCTCGCGGTCATTCAGCGGGATCTGGACGGAGCCGTCGGCGAGGATGCGCTCGTTGACCGTCAGGCGGTTGCGGCGGCGCGCAATCGGGAACGCCTGCCACGGCAGGTTCTGCCACAGCGAGAAGTTCATCGGCTTCTTGTGCCGCGCGATGTGGATGATGTCGCGGTAGCCCTTCGTCGTGATCATGCCGACGTTGGCACCGTTGTGCTCGATGACGATGTTGGTGGCCACGGTCGTGCCATGGAAGACCTGATCCAGCTCCGACGGCTTGATGTTCGCCATCTGGCAGAGCGTCGAGATGCCGTCGACCGTCGCGATCGACGGATCCGCCGGCGTCGACGGCGTCTTGTGGACCAAGACCGTGCCCTTCTCATCATCGACGTAGATAAGGTCGGTGAACGTTCCGCCGACGTCGACTCCGATGCGCTTCATCCCGCTCCTCCGATTGATTCTCTCCTCGCGAAGGACAGCGTACAAAAACCCGCCGCCGTAAATCCTCCGCGCTGCAGGCGTTATAGAGTGCCTCGGGTGCCGCTGTCAAACCAGCGCCCTCGAATCCAGCCGTGACGACACCCGCCGAAACCGCTCGTCCATCGTTCGGTGTGATGCTGCGGGTGTTCCTGATCGCCATCGGCATCGGTTGGAATTTCGCGATCATCGGCCCGATCGCGCGCCAGCTGGCGAGTTCATTCACCGTCACCTTGGGTGCGGTCGGCCTCCTGACCACTCTG
>JBIIFR010000013.1:0-10793 GCA_044237215.1 Gaiellales bacterium | reverse complement strand
ATGGTCGCCGCCAGTTTTCTGGTCAAGGACCTCCACGTCGATTGGCGCCGCGGCGAGCAGTGGTTCCGCACGCACCTCACGGATGGCGACCTCGCCTCGAACGCGGGCTCGTGGCAGTGGGTGGCCGGCACGGGCCTCGACGCGGCCCCGTACTTCCGCATCTTCAACCCGGACCTGCAGGAGAAGAAGTTCGATGCGGCCGGCGTGTACGTCAATCGCTGGGCACCTGATCGCCCGCTCCGCATCGTCGACCACGGCATCGAGCGCGACCGCACCCTCGCGGCCTACAAGGCCGTCGCCACCGACCTCGCCGACCCCTCCTAGCCGCCCGCACAAACGGTTGCGGAGATCCAAGGCGGCGGTGGTTGCCGGCGCCTCGGTTCAGGACATGATGGGCCCGGGCCCACCATGTCCTGAACCCGGGTCGCGCTTTGGCTCTGTTGCAGGCATCACACGCGCCACACCCAGTACGTGCGCCCCGAAGCGCCGCAAATTGCGCAGATTGCCAGTCGCCGCGCGCAGGGGCGTACGCCGCCCGCGTGGTGCTGCGAACGCTGGTCTCAGGATGACCGAGGTGCTGCGCGCGCCGTGCGCACAGAGGCGCTCAAGGAGCGCGCAGCAACGCGCCAGGAACGCGTGGGGTCAGGCGGCTTGCGGGCCGAACAGCTCGGGATAGAGCCGCACGCACAGCTCTTTCGCCTTGCCGTACTCGGCGTCCGATAGGGCGCCGTTGAAGATCTCGCGCAGCTCGCGATCGAAGTCGACGATGAAGCGGCCTGCGTAGTCATTCTTCGTCTCCAGCTCAAGACGGATCTGCGTGGGGCCGAGCGGGAAGCGCAGGCGATCCCAGCACAGCTCCACGTGGTGGAGGCCCTGCACGTAGTCGTGCGTCGAGCGGCGGTTCTCGAGCTCGCCGATCATCGCGAGGTTCGGCGTCTTCCCGAGCGCCACGGGCAGCCGCTTGAGCAGGCCCGCCGCCTCGACCATCTCGAGCATCTCGTCGCCGTCGACGGGGATGTGGTCGACGGGGAACTCGATCTCCTCGCGCTCGCGTGCCCGGTCGGCGCGTCGCGTGGACGGCCCCTTCCACGTCAGGAACGGCGTGGGCAGATTCGACTGGCGGCGGATCCGCAATGAGCAGCCCTCGCGGCGCAGCGCGAGCTCGCCGGTGTCGAAGAAGGTGTCGCGGATGTCGAACAGCGCTGAGCCGGCCAGCGAGAAGTTCGCGAGCTCGGCCGGAACCAGCAGGGGCTCGTCGCCGGTGTAGAGGTACTGGAGCTCGATTTCCATGCGACCCGTGCATTGTCACACCCGGAGCGGCGGACGCCTCTGCGGCAGCCCGTATGATCCGACCACCGGCGCGGCCGGTCCGACACGATGCTCGATTCCCTCTCCGACCGACTTGGTTCTGCCCTCGGCGATCTTCGCTCCAGTGGACGCCTGAGCGAAGACGACATCAACACCGCGATGCGGGAGATCCGTCTCGCGCTGCTCGAGGCCGACGTCAACTTCGAGGTCGTCAAGAGCTTCGTCGCGACGGTCAAGGAGCGCGCCCTCGGCGCAGAGGTCTCCGACAGTCTGACTCCGGGTCAAGAGGTCGTGAAGATCGTCCACGACGAGCTGACGAAGCTGATGGGCGAGGGCAGCACCAAGCTCGAGCTGACCGGCTCGCCCGCCGTGATCCTCGTCTGCGGTCTACAGGGCTCGGGCAAGACGACGACCTGCGGCAAGCTCGCGAAGCTGATCGAGCAGCAGGGCAAGCGCCCGGCGCTCGTGGCCTGTGACGTCTACCGCCCGGCCGCCATCCAGCAGCTCGTGACGATCGGCGGACAGGCCGGCGTGCCGGTCTACGAGCACGGCACCGACCTGAGCCCGGTGGAGATCGCCAAGCGCGGCATCCAGCAGGCGAAGGAGGAGGGCCGCGACGTCGTCATCGTCGACACCGCGGGCCGCCTGACCGTCGACAAGGATCTGATGGACGAGCTCGTCCAGATCCGCAACGCCGTCAAGCCGACCGACACGCTGCTCGTCCTCGACGCGATGACGGGCCAGGACGCCGTTGCCACCGCGCAGAACTTCCAGGCGGCCATCGACTTCAGCGGCCTGATCCTCACGAAGCTCGACGGCGACGCCCGCGGCGGCGCCGCGCTCAGCGTCCGCGCGATCACGGGCGTGCCGATCAAGGTCATCACGACGGGCGAGAAGCTCGACCAGATCGAGGAGTTCCATCCGGACCGCCTCGCCTCGCGCATCCTCGGCATGGGCGACGTCCTCAGCCTGATCGAGCGCGCCGAGCAGTTCGTCGACAAGGACAAGGCCGAAGAGCTCGAGCGGAAGATGCGCAAGGCCGAGTTCGGCCTGGATGACATGCTCGACCAGTTGCGCTCGATCCGGAAGATGGGGTCTCTGTCGAGCGTCCTGGGCATGCTGCCCGGCGTCGGCAAGCAGTTGAAGAACGCCAAGGTCGACGACGGCCAGCTCGATCGCGTCGAGGCGATCATCCTCTCGATGACGCCGGAGGAGCGCACGAATCCCAAGCTGATCAACGGCTCGCGGCGTCTGCGCATCGCCAACGGATCGGGCGTCTCGGTGACCGAAGTGAACGCGCTGATCAAGCAGTACGACCAGATGAAGAAGATGATGAAGACCTTCGCCGGGGGCAAGGGCAAGATGCCGAAAATGCCCAAGGGGATGGAATTGCCGCCCGAGCTGCAGGGTTAGGGTAGAGTCCACGCCGTGGTCAAGCTACGCCTAGCCCGATTCGGGTCCAAGAAGAATCCGATCTACCGCATCGTCGTTCAGAACGACGCTTCGCCGCGGAACGGTCGTGCGATCGAGAACATCGGTCGCTACAACCCCCAGCTCGAGCCTTCGTTGATCGAGATCAACGAGGAGCGGGCGAAGTACTGGCTCGCGAACGGCGCTCAGCCTTCGCAGCCGGTCTATCGCCTGCTGCAGAAGCAGGGCATCATCTAACCGATGGGGGCCACGCCCCCGAAGGATGTCCGAGAGCTCTGCGAGTTCCTCGTGCTCGGACTGGTCGATGATCCGGACGCCGTCAAGGTGACGGTCGAGATGACGGAAGAGGCGATTGTGCTGCGCATCGTCGTGGCGCCGGAGGATCGCGGCAAGGTGATCGGCCGTGGCGGCCGTGTCGTCCGCGCGATCCGCAGCGTGGTGCGCGCGGGTGCCGTCAAGAGCGGCCGGCGCGTCCTCGTCGAGGTCGACGACACCCCTGCCGAGGCATGACCGCGGCCTATCCGTGGCGTCCCGAGCGCGTGCGCGTGGGGACGATCGGCAAGGCGCATGGTCTGGACGGCTCGTTCCGCGTGGTCGACGCGTGCGGGTGGTGGGAGTTTCCGGAGGCCAGCTCGGTGCTGGTGAACGGCGAGCCGCGCACGGTCGAGCTGTGTCGCGGTGATGAGCAGGCCCCACTGATCCGTCTTGCTGGCGCAGAGGATCGCACGGCGTGCGAGGCCCTGCGCGGCGCGGCGCTCGAGCTGCGGCGCGACCAGCTACCGGAGCCGGACGACGACTTCTACTTCCGCTTCGACATGGTTGGCTGCCTGGTCGAGCATGCCGACGGCACACCGCTCGGCACGATCGACGCGGTCGAGGATGGTGTCGCACACGACCAGCTGGTGGTCGGTGAGCACCGTGTCCCGTTCGTCGCGGTGATCGTCCCGACCGTGGATATCCCGGGCCGCCGGATGGTGCTGGCCGAGGGCTGGGAGCCTGTCGCCGTCGAGTAGCAGCGCGATGGCGGCCACGGACGCGCCACAATCTCTGCGTGCCCCTCTCGCTCGACATCCTGACGCTCTTCCCCGACTGGTTCGCCTGGCTGGGTGAGGAGCGGCACGTCAAGAACGCGCTCGAGGGCGAGCTCGAGCTCGGTGTGTACGACATGCGCACGTTCAGCGAGTTGCCGCACCACGCGGTCGACGACACGCCGTACGGGGGTGGCGCCGGGATGGTGGTGCGCGTGGACACGACGGTCGCGGCCGTCGAGGGCGTCTACGGACAGCCGCTCGAGGATGTGCGGAAGGCGCGCCGCATCATCGCGATGGATGCGCGAGGTCGCCGCTTCGACGACGCCTATGCGCGCGAGCTGGCGCAGGCGGGCGCGGTCACGCTGCTGTGCGGCCGCTATGAGGGCTTCGACCAGCGCGTGCTGGACCACGTGGCGACGGAGACCCTCTCGCTCGGCCCGTACGTGCTGGCGGGTGGTGAGGTGGCGGCGATGGTCGTCACCGATGCGGTGACGCGGTTCCTGCCGGGCGCGCTGGGCCACGACGCCTCTGCGGAGGAGGAGTCGTTCGCGCCCGCGCTCGACGGTTTGCCGGAGTATCCGCACTACACGCGGCCGCTGGAGTTTCGCGGCTGGGAGGTCCCGGAAATCCTCCGCTCGGGCGACCACGGCCGGATCGCGGCCTGGCGGAGAGCACAATCAGAGGCTCGCGCGGGGGAACCTGCGGGGTCGGACGAGGTTTTGGGGTAGGATCCCCGCCGGTATGAACATCGTCGAAGAGATCGAAGCAGCACAGCGCCGTGACGTCCCCCGTTTCAAGGCGGGTGACACGGTCAAGGTGCATTTCCGCGTGATCGAGGGCAATCGCCAGCGCGTGCAGGTCTTCGAGGGTGTCGTCATCAAGCGTCAGGGCCACGGCACGCGCGAGACCTTCACGGTCCGCAAGCAGTCGTTCGGCGTCGGCGTGGAGCGCACGTTCCCGCTGCACTCGCCCAAGATCGACAAGGTCGAGGTTGGCGCGATCGGCATGGTGCGCCGCGCGAAGCTGTACTACCTGCGCGACAAGATCGGCAAGCAGGCGCGCATCCGCGAGAAGCTCCAGTAGGTTCCGCCCGCTGACGTCCGCCAGCGCGGAACGTAGGATGTGACGACGTGGCAAGCCTGAGTGAGATCCGCAAGAACCCGGTCGTCGACCTGGTCCTGACCGTCGCGATTGCCGTTGGCATCGCCTATCTGGTGCAGGCCTTCATCGTGAAGCCGTACCGCGTGCCGTCCGGCTCGATGGAGCCGACGATCGCGATCGGCGAGCGCATCATCGCCGCGCGCTTCACGATGCGCTTCACCGATCCGTCGCGCGACCAGATCATCGTCTTCCATCCGAATGGCGTGGGCGAGGACGTGTACGACACGGAGACCGCGTCGAGCCAGACGTTCGTGAAGCGCCTGGTCGGCATGCCGGGCGAGACGATCGGCGCCACGGGCGACCGCACCTACGTCTGCAGCGGCGAGGGGCCGGCTGAGGGCGGGTCGGTCAAGGACACGCCGGGTTGCGCATTCCTTGACGAGCCGTTCGTCTCGAGCCCGCAGGACGATTTTGGGCCGGTGCGGATCCCGGACGATCGCTACTTCATGATGGGCGACAACCGCTCCGACTCGGATGATTCCCGCAACTGGGGCCCGATTACGCGCGACCAGATGATCGGCACGGCGTTCATGTCGTACTGGCCTCCGAGCCGTATCTCGATCTGGTGATCTGATGAGCACCAGCGAGCGCACGCGGCAGATCGAGTTCAACCGCCGGCGGCGCCGCAATAGCCTGCAGCGCCCGCCACGGTTTCTCGGCATCGCGCGGATCATGCGCTGGCCGCGTCCGCTCGGTGGGCTGCTCGCCGTGCTGCTGTTGATCCTCGGCGCGGTGATCTGGCCGCCGCTGATGTGGGGAGCGGCGGTGGTGTGGGGCCTGTGGGCGGCGGCAGCGGTGCTGGATGCCGCGCTGCGCGGCTCGAAGGGGCTGACGGCAGGTGTGCTGGCGATCGTGCTCGGACCGCTGGGCGCGTCGCTGGTGGGCTTCCTGCGGCGGCGCTCGATCCGCAAGGTGCCGGGTGAGGGCTTCAACTGGCCGACGACGTACTCCGTGGTGGCACTCGCGCTCGGGTTCGTGGTGTGCGCCCTCGTGGTCGGCACTGCGCTGCGCGAGGGGCCGCATGGCGTGGATGTGCCGCGCGCCGCGATGGGTGATCGCATCCTGTCGGGCGATCGCGTGCTGGTGCAGCCGAAGTGGCTGTCGACGGCGGGCGTTGGCGACATCGTGGTGGTCGACAAGTTCGCGGGCGTGGACGCGGCGCTCGGCGAGTCCGAGCCGATCGCGGGCGTCGGGCGCATCGTCGGCGTGGCCGGCGAGGTTGTGGGCGCGGCCGACGGCAAGCTGTACCTCTGCGAGAACCTGCCGGATGCGACGGTGGGTCCCCAGCCGGAGGACGGCTGCGGCAATCCGAGCGAGCTGCTGTACCTGAAGACGCCGACGCCGGACTTCGGGCCGATCCGCATTCCGGAGGGCACGGTCTGGGTGATGTCGGATGATCGCTCGGGTCAGCTGATCGATTCGCGCGTGTACGGCGCGGTGCCGGTGGACGCGATCGCGGGACGCGTAGTCGCGATCCTGACGCCGATCAACCGCCTCAAGCTCCTCTAGGCGCGTCATCGGCGCGGGTCCGTGCGGTGGGCGCGCCGCCGCGGCGACTAGGCTCGTCTGCATGGCTCCCCGACCGCCCGCCGGACGCGAACTGCTGCGCTACGACCGCGCGCTCGGCGCCCGCTTCGTGGCGGGTGCGGATGAGGCGGGCCGGGGCGCTCTGGCCGGCCCGATCGTGGCGGCGGCCGTGCTGTTCGAGCCGGGGGCGTTGACGGCGGACCAGATCGGTGGTCTCGAGCGCCTGAACGACTCGAAGAAGCTTGCGGTGGCGCGTCGCGATGAGCTGGCGCTGCTGATTGGCGCGGCGGCGGTGGCGATCTCGGTGGTGGCCATCTCCAGTGCCGAGATCGACGAGCATGGCATCCAGGCTGCCAACCTGGGCAGCCTCAGCCGCGCGCTCGACCTGCTGCAGCCGCCGGCGGACTGCGAGCTGCTGGTCGATGGGTTCACGCTGCCGCAGCAGGCGCGGACCCACCGCGCGCTCGTCAAGGGCGACGCGACGAGCGCGGCGATCGCGGCGGCGTCGATCATCGCGAAGACGACGCGTGATCGCGTGATGGAGCAGCTCGACGAGCTGACGCCGGGCTACGGCTTCGGCGCGCACGCGGGGTACGGCACGGCGGTGCATCGGGAGGCCATCACGCGACTCGGACCGTGTCGTGCCCACCGGCACTCCTTCGCGCCGATCTCGCTGGCTGCGTAGGACACCCGCGCAGGTCGGGCGCGATGGCGAGCTGCTCGCCGCGCTGCTCTACCTCCTGCACGGGTACCTGGTCGTGGGGCGCGACGTGCGGACGGGAGCGGGGCAGGTCGACCTCGTCTGCCGGCGGGGACGACTGCTCGTCGTCGTGGAGGTGAAGCGGCGGCGTCGCGGCGCTCGCGTGGCGGCCACGCACGCGCTGTCGTGGGCGCAGGCCGAGCGGCTGGTGCGGGCGGCCGGCGTGCTGCAGCGGCGTCACCGATGGGCGACCGGCACGCGTATCGATGTTGTGGCGATCGACGGCTGGCGCGTGCGCATCCTCCGCAACTCGGTGACGACGGAGCGTCACGGGCGCCGCTCCACGCGCTTTCCGTAGCGCCGTAGCGCTCGCCGGGCGCACGTCGGCTGCGAGCGTGGGGGACATGCTCACTCGCGCCCACGCCTTCGCTCTGACCGGTCTCGACGCCACCCCCGTGGAGATCGAGGTGTACGTGAACCACGGTGAGGATCCCAACCGCGCCTGCTGCACCATCGTCGGCCTGCCCGACAAGGCGCTGCAGGAGGCGCGGGCCCGGATCCGCTCGGCAGCGTTCGCGGCGGGCATCAACACGGCGTCGTCGATCATCCTCGTCAACCTCGCGCCGGCCGAGGTGCGCAAGGAGGGCGCGGGCTTTGACCTCCCGATCGCCTTGGCGGTGCTGGCCGGGCACGGCGCGGTCGATGCGAGCCTCGTCGACGAGGTCGCGGCGGTCGGCGAGCTGGCCTTCGACGGGCGCCTGCGGCCCGTGCCAGGCATCCTGTCGGTTGCCGAGGCGGCGGTGCGTCTGGGGCGGCCGACTCTGCTCTGTCCGAGCGAGTGCGCGAGCGAGGCCGCCCTGGTGCCGGGCTGCCGGCCGCTCGGCTGCGACAGCCTGCAGATGGCGGTGCGCGTCCTGAACGGCGAGGAGCGCCCCAGCGACCGGGTGGCAGCACCGGCGGACGACGGCGCGTTGCCGCCGGACCTCGTCGACGTCCGCGGCCAGCCGTCGGCGCGGCGTGCCCTTGAGATCTGCGCGGCCGGTGGCCACAACCTGCTGATGGTCGGGCCACCGGGCGTCGGCAAGTCGATGCTGGCCAAGCGGCTGCCGGGCATCCTGCCGCCGCTCGACGATGCGCAGGCGTTGCTCGCGACCCGTATCCACTCCGCGGCGGGCGTTCTGGCGCCCGGTGCCGGGCTTCTGCGGGTGCCGCCGTTCCGCGCGCCGCACCATTCGGCCACCATGGCCGCGCTGGTCGGCGGTGGGGCGCGCATCCGTCCGGGCGAGGTGACGCTGGCGACGGGCGGGGTGCTGTTTCTCGACGAGTTGCCGGAGTTCCGGCGCGACGCGCTGGAGGCGCTGCGCGCTCCGATCGAGGACGGCATGGTGCGCATCTCGCGAGCGTCGGGCAGCGTCGTCCTGCCGTCGCGCTTCTCGTTGATCGCCGCGATGAATCCGTGTCCGTGTGGCGGGGGTGGTCCCGATGGCTGTACCTGCGCCCGCGAGCGCGTGATCGCGTACCAACGCAAGGCCAGCGGTCCGCTGCTCGACCGCATCGACGTGGGGGTGCGGCTGGGGTTGCCGGCGCCGGAGGTGCTGCGCGTCGATCGGCCCGAGTCCACGGCCGCGGTGCGAGAGCGCGTCTGCGCGGCGCGCGAGCGCCAGCAGCGGCGCGGGCTGGTCAACGGCGACATCCCCGTGGACCGACTCGACGAGATCGCGGGGCTCGACGCCGCCTGCGTGCAGCTGGTCGACGAGGCGGTACGTCGGCTGGCGCTGTCGCCGCGCGGCATCCACCGTATCCAGCGGGTCGCACGGACGATTGCGGATCTCGCCGACCGCTCGGAGATCGAACCGCCGCATATCGCGGAGGCCGTCGCGGTCCGGCTGGGAGCGCTGGCATGACGCGGCTCGGGCGTGGCGACGAGGGCTATCCGGCCCGGCTCACCGACCTCGCCGACCCGCCGGAGCAGGTGCACGTGCGCGCGCCGGCCGATGCGGCGCGTCTCGCCGAGCTGCTGCAGCCCCCGCTCGTGGCGATCGTCGGCTCGCGCAACGCCTCGGCCGCGGGCATCGCCTTCGCCACGCGGCTGGCGGGCGAGCTGGCTGCCAGTGGTGTCGGCGTAGTCTCGGGGCTGGCGCGCGGCATCGACGCGGGTGCGCACCTGGGTGCTCTGGACCGCGGCGGGCGCACCGTCGCGGTGCTGGGCTGCGGCATCGAGCGCGACTACCCGTCGGCCACGCTGCCGCTGGCGCGCCGCATTGCCACGGAGGGCGCCGTCGTGTCCGAGTACGCGCCGGGCACGCCGCCGGCGCCGTTCCGCTTTCCCGAGCGCAACCGCATCGTCGCGGCGCTGGCCGACGCCACGATCGTGGTCGAGGCCGCGGCGCGCAGCGGGGCGCTGATCACCGCCCGCCTCGCTCTGGACCTTGGCCGCGACGTGCTCGCCGTGCCAGGCGCCCCGTGGGCGAGCGGGGCCGGCGGTACCAACCTGCTGCTCAAGGACGGCGCCCTGCCCCTGACCGAGGCGGCCGATGCGCTCGTCGCGCTCGGCCTCGACCCGGGCACGCGCCGCTCCGACGATCCGGTCGTCGCGGGTCCGGCCAGCAAGGTGCTGGCCGCGTTGCGTCGCGAGCCGGCCTCGGCCGACGTCCTGGCGGCGCGCTGCGGCCTCTCGTCGGCGACGGCCGCGGCCCTGATCGTGGAGCTCGAGCTGACGGGCCTGATCATCCGCGAGCTCGACGGCCGGCTCGTCCCCACACCGTGAGATTGCGAAGGAACGGGGAGCAGGTCGCGCTGGCGCGACTAGCATGCACCACGTACCCGCTTTCAACCCCCTAGGAGGACCCATGGCCTTCGAGCTTCCCGCTCTCGCCTACTCGTTCGACGCTCTCGAGCCCCATATCGACGCGCTGACGATGGAGATCCATCACGACCGCCATCACAAGGCCTACGTCGACAACGCCAACGCGGCGCTGGCTGGCACGGACTGGGAGAACACCCCGGTCGAGGAGCTGCTGACCCAGCTCGACAAGCTGCCGGCCGACAAGCAGGGCCCGGTCCGCAACAACGCGGGCGGCCATGCCAACCACACCCTCTTCTGGGAGATCCTCGGCGCCGGCGGCAGCCAGCCCTCGGGCGACCTCGCTGCGGCGATCGACGCCGAGTGCGGTGGCCTCGATGCCCTCAAGGCGGCGATGACCGACGCCGGCATCAAGCGCTTCGGCTCCGGCTGGAGCTGGCTCGTCGTGAACAACGGCAAGCTCGAGGTCATGTCGACCCCGAACCAGGACTCCCCGATCTCCGAGGGCAAGACGCCGATCCTCGGCATCGACGTCTGGGAGCACGCGTACTACCTCAAGTACCAGAACAAGCGCCCCGGCTACCTCGAGGCGATCTGGAACGTCATCAACTGGGATGCCGTCGCCGCCAAGTACAACGCGGCCAAGTAGCTCACGAACGCAGAAGGGCCCCGGCTCCCTCTCCGTCTGGAGGAGGATCCGGGGCCCTTCGTCGCGCTCAGAGCGTTACGAGTGGTACAGGTAGAACTTGAGGTTCAGGTTCGGGTTGGTGCCCTGCTCGTCGAACCACATGGTGATGGTGTACGACTTCCGGTTGGTGGCGAGCTTCGTCGA
>JBIIFR010000275.1:0-2907 GCA_044237215.1 Gaiellales bacterium | reverse complement strand
GAAGCAGGCGCTGCCCGCCCTCGACGACGCGGCCCGCTACTCCTTCGCGGGGTCCGACACGCTCGCCGAGCAGATCCGCCAGGGCGCCCCGGCCGACGTCTTCGCCGCCGCCAGCCCACGCTACCCACGCCTGCTGCGAGCCGAAGGGCGCTGCAGCGAACCCGTGCCCTTCGCCTCGAACACCCTCGCCCTGATCCTCCCCGCGGAAAACGCCGCCGTGGCCTCGCTCGACGACTTGCGCTCGGGGCCACCCCGGCGGCTGGCGATCGGCGCGGCAGCGGTGCCGATCGGAACCTACACCCGCGAGGCGCTCACCATGCTGGGCGCCAAGGCACTGCTCGCCCGGCATACGCTCAGCGAGGAGCAGGACGCCGCCGGCATCGTCGCCAAGGTCGCGCTCGGATCCGCCGATGCGGGCATCGCCTACACCACCGATGCCCGTGCCAGCAGCGCCGTGGTCGCCATTCCGCTGCCAGCCGCCGCGGAGCCCACCGTCATCTACATGGCCTGCGCCGTCCTCCGCGAGGGCGCGCCCAGCGCCGCCGCGACCGCCTACCTCGAGCTGCTGACCGGGCCGACCGGCCAGCGGGAGCTCGCGGCCGCCGGCTTCGAGCCCGTCCCATGACCCGTCCCTACCCCCTTCTCTTCGCCGCACTCGCGGCCGTCGCCCTCGTCTTCCTGGCGCTGCCGATCGTGGCGCTCCTGACGGCGATCCCGTTGCGCGACCTGCCCACGCTGCTGAGCACGCCGGCGGTCGTCGATGCGATCGTCGTCTCGCTGCGCGCGAACCTGATCGCCAACGTGCTGATCCTCGGCATCGGCACACCGGCCGCCTACGCCATCGCGCGCTCGCGCCGCCGTGGGCGCGGCCTGCTGCTGACGCTGATCGAGCTGCCGCTCGTGCTTCCTCCCGCCGTCGCCGGCATCGCACTGCTGACGGCGTTCGGCGCGCGCGGCCTGCTCGGCGACACGCTCGCTGCGCGCGGCATCGTGATCCCCTTTACCGAGGTCGCGGTCGTGCTCGCGGTGACCTTCGTGGCCGCCCCCTTCTTCCTGCGGGCCGCGATCAGCACCTTCGCGACGCTCGAGCGCGATCAACTGGATGCCGCCCGCGACCTCGGCGCCTCCGAGTGGACCGTGTTCCACCGCGTGGCGCTGCCGCTCGCCGCCGACGGACTGCGCGCCGGCTGGGCCCTGGCCTTCGCCCGCGGCGCCGGCGAGTTCGGCGCGACGCTGCTGTTCGCCGGCAGCGTCATGCGCGTCACGCAGACGCTGCCGCTCGCCGTCTACGCACAGCTCGGCGTCGACCTCGACGCAGCGATCGCGATCGGCATCCTCCTGCTGGCGCTGAGCGCCCTCGTCCTCGTCATTTCAAAGCTCCCGCCGCTGTGGTCGCCCGCGGCGCCGAGCGCGTCTGGAAGCGGCTGGTAGCCTCGGTCCATGGGTGAGCAGATCCGCATCGGCCAAGCCGCGAGCATCCTCGGCGTCAGTGTCGACACGCTGCGCCGCTGGGAGAAGGACGGTCGTGTGGCGTTCGGACGGTCCAGCGGCGGCCAGCGCACGATCGACGCCACCGACCTGCGCGATCTCCTGCGCGAGCGCGCGCCGCAGACCGGCGTCTCCGCCCGCAACCAGCTCGAGGGAACCGTCGTCTCGGTGGAAACAGATGGCCTGATGGCGAAGGTCGAGCTGGCCTGTGGTCCCTATCGGATGGTCTCGATCATCACGCGCGAGGCGGTTGAGGAGCTCGGCCTCAAGGCCGGCGATACCGCCACGGCCATCGTCAAGTCGACGAGCGTCGAGATCCGCCGCTAGACCGCCTGCCGGGGCAGCGGGGGCGCGGGTCCCGCTGCGTGACACGCTGGGCCCGGGCCCACCGTGTCCGGCGTTCGCTGCGTGCGCACCGCTGGAGCACCCGCATCGCGCGCGCCGCCGCGGGCTCAGGCCGGGCGCAGGGCGACCCAGGTCGGGTCGGCGCGGAAATCGAACAGCAGCGACTCGTTCAGTTGCGGTGGCGTCGCGCCGACGCCACCGTCGGGCAGGACGAGGCGGTGCAGGCGCAGCGATTCGTAATGCAGCGGCGAGCGGTCCACGGCGGTGCGGTGGAGGTCCTCGTGGTTGAGGTGGTCGATCGCCGCGCGGTCGCGGAAGACAACGAGATTGCCCCACTGGCTCGTACCGTCGCCCTGCGGCCACTCGACGTTGTAGTAGGCAAGCAGCCCGGGGTAGCGCTCGAGGCGCTCCAGCATGTCGTGCTCGACCACGGTGATTGGCGCGTGATCCACGTCGAGCGCCTGCCCGAAGAAGCCGACCCCGGCCGCCGGCGCCGTCGCACGCAGCGCCGCCCAGTCAGGAACCACGAGCCAGTGCCGACCGCCGGCCGAATCGGTCCAGCGTCCGTCAGCGCCGCCGGCGGCAGCGTGCTCGGCGAGGCTCACATGGAGGCGCGCGAGGATCTCGAGGTCGCCGTCGGACAGCGTCGGCTCGGTAAAGGGACGGGTGGGATCGCCCGTCCGCGCGGCGAGCACGGTGGTGGGAGTGGCCATGCTGCGCAGGGTATCGTCGTCGCGGCCGGACGTACAGGAACGCGCGCCGACGGCTAGGATCACGCCCATGTCCAACCGCATCAATGACGCCGCGCACGCCCTCCTCCACCGCCGCACAGAGCAGCAGCCCGCCCTGCTCGACGCCGCCACCGCCCCGCAGGATCTGGTCGAGGCCTACGCCGTGCACAGCGCGCTGCTCGCCCTGCTGACCGACAGTGGTGCCGGGCCGCAGATTGGCTGGAAGGTCGGCTTCACCAACGATGCCGCCCAGGCGCGCCACGGCGCGACCGAGCCGGTCTTCGCCGGCCTCCTCGCCGGCAACTCCTACGTCACGGAGGCAGAGCTCGCCAGTCCGCGTGGC
>JBIIFR010000274.1:0-2912 GCA_044237215.1 Gaiellales bacterium | reverse complement strand
ACAAGGGGGCCCCCCACAACCCCGAGAAGCGCTCTTCCTTGGCGGTCTGCTTCGGCTAGAGCATTACCCCGGTCCTTGCGTACGTGGGGGGCACCACAACCGCGCGGATGTGGTGTCCCCCTACGCCGGCCGCTTGGCCACGAGCAGGAGGTCCTCCCCGTCCTGCACGACCGTGCCGTCCTGCTTGGTGCAGGTGACGGCGAACTTGACGAGCCCCTGGTCGGGCTTCGACTTGGACGCGCGGTTCTCAACGACCTTCCACTCCGTGACGATCGACTCGCCCGGGTACGTCGGCGCCTTGAAGTTCCGCGACTCGGAGAGGTAGGCGATGATCAGCAGCGCATCCATCTCCGGGCACGGCGTGCCGGACGAGGCGCCGAGCACGAGCAGGCCGTGCGCGATGCGCTGCTCGAACGGCGTGTTGGCGCGCACCCACTCGTCGTCCTTGTGCAGCGGGTTGTGATCGCCGGATAGGTCGCAGTAGTCGCTGATGTCCTGGGCGCTAATGGTGCGCGCGGCGGAGGTGAGGACGGTCCCGACGGGCAGGTCCTCGAGGAACATGGTCTTCTCGTTGCTCATGTCGGGAGCGTAACCGGCGCGCCCGTCCGCCTTGTAGCCGGATACGGGCGAGGCCACGCTACGGTGCGCGCGTGGCCGCGCCGTCCGCATCCTCGCGCTCGAACCTCGTGGTGCTCGGCTACATCCTCGTCTTCACCTCGGCGGCGCTGGCCGCATTCAACGTGGTCTTCGCTCGTCTGATCATCGATACGGGGGTCGAGCCACTGCAACTCTCGGCCACGCGCATCTACGGCGGCGGGCTCATCCTGCTGGTCTTCCTGATCCCGGTGCTGCGGCGGATTCGTCGCTCGCATCTGCTGCCGATCGCCGCCTTCGGCGTGATCGGGCTCGTAATCGGGCAGGGTACTGCCTTCATCGCGTTTCAGGATTCCGACGTGGCCATCGTGCTGGTGATCATCTTCACGGCGCCCATCTTCGTGACGCTATACGAGCGAGTGCATCTGGGTGCGACGCTGCCGGTGTACGCGTACGCCGCGATCGTCGTCGCCATCGGTGGTGTCGCGCTCGCCGTTGCCGGGGGTGGTATCGGCGGCATCACCATGCGGGGGCTGATCTTCGCGACCATCTCGATGATCGCCTACGGCGTCTCGGTGATTCTCGCGGCACGCCTGCCGACGGAGCTACCGCCGCTCGCGCGAACGGCAGCGAGCATGGTGGCCGCCGCCGTGGCGTTCTGCGTGATCGTGCCGCCGTGGACGCTGCCCTTCGATCTGCTCGGCGCGACGGCGAGCTTCACCGGTGGTCTCGGCTTCTCGATGCCGCTCTGGGTCGCCATCGCCTTCGCGATCCTGATCGGATCGGTTGGCGTCTTCGTGGCCTGGGTCGCCGGTACGAGCCTGGTGGGGGCGGGCGCATCGAGCGTGGTCGGCATGTCCGAGCCGGTGCTCGCCGCTGCCGTGGCCTGGGCGCTGTTGGGGCAGTATCTGGCGGGGCTCCAGATGGTTGGCATCGGGTTGACGGTGTCGGCGATCCTGGTGGTCGAGGCGGCGCGGATCCGGACGCGCCGGATCGACGCGCCGGACGCGCCCGTCGAGCTTTGACCGGCCCATAGCGCAGTATGTCCAGCGCTCAGGCACGATGCTCGGTGTGATCTCCCGACGGACTGGCTATCTGATGGTGATCGGCGGCTCGGTGCTCTTCGCCTGCACCGGAGTGATCAGCAAGGCCGCGTTCGACGGTGGCGTTGCGCCGCTGGAGTTGGCGGCGTTCCGCTCGTACGGTGCCGGGCTCCTGATGCTGCCGTTCGTGGTGCTGGCTGCCCGGCGGTTGACGCGGCGCGATCTCGTGCCGATTGCGCTCTTCGCGCTCGTCGGGATCGTGCTGGCCCAGGCCTTCTATTACGAGGCGATCTCGCGCATGGACATCGCCGTTGCGCTCGTGATCGTCTACACGGGTCCGCTCTTGGTCGCCGCGTACCAGCGCCTCTTCCATGCCGAGCGGCTGCCGTTGCTCGCCTACCTCGCAATGGCGCTGGCCGTCGCCGGAGTCGCCGTGGCCGTGGTCGGCGGGACGGGAGGAATCGGTGCCATCTCGATCGTGGGTATCGCCTTCGCGGTGCTGACGGCGTTCTCGTTTGCGGGGCAGGCGATCCTCGGTGCGCGCCAGCCGCAGTCGCTGGCGCCGATGGCTCGCACCGGTGCAGGCATGCTGGTGGCTGCACTGATCTGGGTGCCGCTGGTGCCGTTCTGGCAGCTGCCGTTCGATCTGATGACCGTCCAGACGCAGCTGGACGGTCGCCTGCAGGCCTCGATTCCGGTCGGTGTGGCCGTGCTCTTTGCGATCGTCTTCGGCAGCATCGTCCCGTACGCGCTGATCATCGTTGGCTTCACGCGGATTGGCGCTGGGGCAGGCAGCATGGCGGGCATGACGGAGCCGATCGTCGCGCCGCTTCTGGCGTGGTTCGTGCTCGGTCAGCTCCTCTCACCGCTGCAGGCTCTCGGCATCGCCGTCACCATCGGCTGCGTCGCCGTGGTCGAGCAGCAGCGCTTCCGGCATGTCCGCGCAAACGAGATTCTGGTCGCCGAGCTGTGAGCGCGTACCGCACCGGCGCGCTGCTCGTGCTCGTCGCCACCACGTTCTTCGCGGTCAACGGCATCGTCGCGCGCATCGCGATGGACGGCGGACTACCGCCCGTGAGCGTGGCCGCGGTGCGCACCGTCGGCGGTGCGATCTTCTTGCTGCCGTTCGTGGTGATCGTGTGGCGGCGCTTCACGCGACCGATGCTGCTGCCGATCCTCGGCTACGCCGCAATCGGGATCTTTGCCTCGCAGGCGCTCTACTTCCAGACCCTCAGCTACCTTGATGTCGCGCTCGCGCTGGTGCTCTCGTACCTC
>JBIIFR010000272.1:0-2917 GCA_044237215.1 Gaiellales bacterium | reverse complement strand
CATTCCGCCGGTGGCACGTCCTACAAGAAGTCGCCGCTCGAGCTGGAGCGCTTCGTGCGCGACGGCAAGGCCGGCTGGGTGATGGGCCCGACGAACGAGGTCCTGCGCCAGTTCGTCGGCAAGACCGCCCTGCTGGGCATGGAGTCGCTCGACTACTGGAACCAGGTCGTCAACGAGCGCTCGATCAAGAACGAGACCAAGAAGATGACGCCCGAGCAGAAGAAGGCCCTCGCCGAGGAACTCCTCGCCGAGGCCGCGCAGGGCTAGTCCGGAAACGTCAGGCCCCCCGGTGCACCGCAAAGCGGTGCACCGGGGGGCCTTTTCCTTTTCCGGGACCGCCACGCACGCCCCGCAAGGCGCGTACCTCAGAGCGAAGGGGTCTGGCCCCGTTGTTCACGCCAGAGACGACCCGGCAGCGCCTGCTCCAGCGCCCGCGGCGTGAACAATGGGGCGAAACCCCCGACACCACGAGCGGCCACCAGCGTGACCAAGCGGCCCCTGCGCAGCCGGACTGCCAGCGGCATGGGCGGTCATGCCATCCCTAGGGCTGTGGTGTCCTGGGGATCCCGGCCGAGCGCGATCAGGCGGACACCACACCCCTGGGGATGGCATGACCGCCCAGATGCGCTGCGGTCGGTGTAGCCAACCCGATTGACCTGGCCGACGACGGCAGCGGTGCTGGACAACGAAAAACGGTCCTCTGGGTCCCGCCGTACGGCGGGACCCAGAGGACCGTTGTCGTTACAGGCCTAGAACAGCCCGACGACGGTGCCGTCGTCGGCCAGGTCGATCGCGTTGGCCGCGGGCACGGCGCCGAGTCCGGGCATCTGCAGCATGTCGCCGCACAGCGGCACCAGCATGCCGGCTCCGGTGTAGGAGCGGATGTCGCGGATCGGCACGGTGAAGCCGGTCGGACGGTTGCGCAGCGTCGGATCGTGCGACAGCGAGAGATGCGACTTCGCCATGCAGATCGGGAGGTGCGAGATGCCCTCCTTCTCGAAGCGGATGATCGCGGCCTTCGCAGCCGGCGACAGATCGATGCCGTCGGCGCCGTAGACGGTCTTGGCGATCGTCTCGATCTTCTGGGCGACCGGATCCGAATCCTCGTAGAGCATCTTGAAGTTCGAGGGCTCGTCCGCGGCGGCGCAGACGATCTCCGCCAGCTCGGTCGTACCCTCGCCGCCGGCACCGAAGCCGTTGTGGATCGCCGCGCCATAGGCGCCGGCCTCCAGCGCGAGCGTCTTGATCAGCTCGAGCAGCTCGGGCTCGTCGTCGGGACGGGTGTTGATCGTCACGACCGGCTGGATGCCGAAGGCGCGCACGTTCTCGATGTGCTTGGCGAGGTTCGCCATGCCGATCTCGACCTCGGAGCGCATCTGCGCCATCTCGGCCGTCGTCTGCCAGTCGCCGCCGCCGTGGTGGCGCAGCGCACGCACCGTCGCGACGATCACGACGACGTGCGGCTTGAGCCCGCCAACGCGGCAGACGATGTCCATGAACTTCTCCATGCCGAGGTCGGCAGCGAAGCCGGACTCGGTGATCAGGAACTCGCCCAGCTTGAGGCCGATGCGGTCCGCGATGATCGAGTTGTTGCCATGGGCGATGTTCGCGAAGGGACCGCAGTGCATCAGGCACAGCTGGCCCTCGAGCGTCTGCACGATGTTCGGCTTGATCGCATCACGCAGGAGCACGGCCATCGAACCGGCGGCCTTGACGTCCTCGGCGGAGACGGGATCCCCCGCCTTCGTGTAGCCGACGGTGATCGCGCCGAGCTTCTTGCGCAGATCCTTCATGTCGGTAGCCAGCGCCATGATCGCCATCACCTCAGAGGCCGCGGTGATGTCGAAGCCGGACTCGGCCGGGATGCCGTTCTTGGCGCCGCCAAGGCCCGTCACGATGTTGCGCAGCGAGCGGTCGGTGACGTCGATCGCGCGACGCCAGGTGACGTTGGCGATCTGCGGGCTGTGGCCATGGAAGATGTGCGCGTCGACGAGCGCCGACAGCAGGTTGTTGGCGGCCGTGATGGCGTGGACGTCACCCGTGAAGTGCAGGTTCAGGTCCTCCATCGGCACAACCTGGGCGTAGCCACCGCCGGCGGCGCCGCCCTTGACGCCGAAGACGGGTCCGAGCGACGGCTCGCGCAGCGCCAGCATCGCGCGGCGGCCGATCTTGCCCATGCCCTGCGTCAGCGAGACGGAGGTGGTCGTCTTGCCCTCGCCGGCGGGCGTCGGCGTGATCGCGGTGACGTTGATGATCTTCGCGTCGGGGCGGTCCTTGAGGCGTTCGAGGATCGACAGCTCGATCTTGGCCTTGTAGCGGCCGTAGAGCTCCAACTCGTCCGGCAGGATGCCGTACTCGGCGGCGATGTCGGCGATCGGCTGGAGCGTGTGCTCCTGAGCGATTTCAAGGCTGGACTTCATCGTTTCGGGCTTCTCCTGCGGGCAGTTTCAACGGGGGAACGTACGGGTATCATTCCGGGGCTGCGACGACCGTGTCGCAGCGCGAAAGGCATCCGAAGAGAGGCTACCGCCCGTGCGCGGCCGGGTGAGCGGCGTTACGTACAGCAAACACCGCCCCTAGTGTGTATACCTTCCACAATGCACCGCCCAAATACGCCCCCTACCCTGTAGTCCACTGTGAGCCACTTCCACATCAAAACCCCATTTGGCCTTCGCCCCGTCAGCGAGTTCTCGTACGGCGGCGAAGTGCGTCCCCCGCTTGCCCCTGACGCTCCGGACGAGGAGGCGATTGCCCACCTGTGGCTGCGCGCCAACGTCGCCGGCGTGCAGAAGGAGCGGTGGTTCCACTCCAGCGGCACACGTCGCTGGTACACGATCGTGCGCGACACGCGCACGAATCTCGTCTTGGCGCAGCCGGGCGAGGAGTACACGGAGGGCGCGGCGTGAGCATCGAATTC
>JBIIFR010000273.1:0-2917 GCA_044237215.1 Gaiellales bacterium | reverse complement strand
GACATGCGTGGTGATCGGAGCGGGCTGCGCCGGGCTGACGGCAGCGGATGCGCTGGCGGAGGCGGGCGTCGAGGTGACGGTGCTGGAGGCGCGCGATCGCGTCGGCGGGCGCGTCTGGAGCGACCGTACGGCCGGTGGTGCGCTGATCGAGCGCGGCGCGGAGTTCATCACTGCGGGCTACGACGCGACGGACGCGATGGTCGAGCGGCTCGGTCTCGAGTACCGCGGCATGGGCATCCGCTACCCCGATCGCGAGCTGCGCCCCGATCCCGGCATCGACCGCGCCGAGGCGCTGGCCGCGGCTCACGCAGTCGAGGCTGCCGCGGCGGCGGCCGGTCCCGACGCGATGGCGCTCGACATCCTCGCCACGGTCGAGGACGAGGCGATCCGCGAGCTGCTCGCCAGCCGCTCCCAGAGCGCCTCGTCGGTTGCGCTCGAGGACCTGCCGGCCGAGCGGCTGCGCACGGTCGGGCATCTGCTTGACGATGGTGAGACGCGTCGTGTCGGCGGCGGCAACGACGGCATCGCGCTGTGTCTGGCCGAGCGGCTCGGCAGCGCCGTTCGTCTCGAGGACCCGGTCTCGCGCATCGAGCATGGCTCCGGCGGCGTGCGCGTCTACGCGGCCAGCGGCGTCTACGCGGCGGATGCCTGCATCGTCGCCGTGCCGCTTGCCGTCACGCAGGACATCGTCTTCGATCCGCCGCTGCCGGCTGAGCGCTGCGCCGCGATGGATCGCATCCCGATCGGGCAGGCCGCGAAGCTCGTGGTGCCCGCGGCTGCAGCGGTGCCGCCAGCCGCGATCATGTCGACCGCCGACCGCTTCTGGGCGTACACGTCACCCTGTGACGAGGTCGGTGGCGCCGTCGTCGGCTCGTGGATCGGTGGCGCGCCGGTGCTCGATCGGTTGGAGGTGGATGCCGGCCCGGCGACGTGGATTGAGCGTATCCGCGGGTACTGGGGCGAACTGCCTGAACTGGACGAGGCGGCCGCGGAGACGACGCTCTGGCGACGCGATCACCCGTGGACGAAGGGGTCCTATTCGGCGGTGACCGGCATTCCCGACGACCGCGATCGGCACCCGATCGGTGACCAGTTGGGGCGTGTGTCATTCGCCGGTGAGCACACCGCTCCGCGCGACTGGACGGCGACCATTGAAGGCGCGATCCGCAGCGGGCAACGCGCGGCGGACGAGATCATCACGACACTCGGAGGAGCAGCATGAGCAAGGCAGTGCGATTGGCAGCAGGCGATCTCGACGCGGCTGAGGCGATACTCGAGGAGGGGGCGTTGGCCAAGACCGTCGTGCACCTCGATGCGGGTGGCGGCCTGTCGTCCGGCGTGTGGGAGTCCGAGGCGTTCACCTGGGAGACCGATGGCTACCCCGTCGACGAAACCTGCGTGATCATCGAGGGTGTCGTCGAGTTCCGCTACCCCGACGGCAGCGTCGAGACGTACGGGCCGGGCGAGGCGTTCGCGGTGAAGAAGGGCACGCCGCTCGTCTGGCACCAGGACGGCACCGTCAAGAAGTTCTTCGTCATCCGCGAGAGCTGACGCCACCGAGGAGCCGCTACACCGAGGGGTCAGGCCCCTTTGGTCAGACAAACGGGCCTGACCCCTCTGGTTACTCGACGTAGAGCGAAGGTCGCGGCTGGCCGAGGATGGCGCGTGCTGCGTCGCGGCCCGTGCGCACCGCACCCTCCATGTAGCCCGCCGACCAGTGGTCGGAGCCGGCCACGTAGAACGGCGGCTCGTGCGTGCCGTGGAGCGGGCCGACAGCCATCAGGTCACCGGGCTCCCACAGCGAGACGTAGCCGAGCGTGTACGGATCGGTGCCCCAGTGCCGCCACAGCACCGCCTTGGCGTCGACCGGCCCGCCGCACAGGCGCTCGAGGCCATCGAGCAGGCCCTGCGTCAGCGTGCCCGGAGGTGCCGCGTCGATGTAACCGCGCTTCTCTGGCCCGAGCAGGGAGGACAGCGTGTTCTCGCCCTGCACCCAGTAGCCACCGACTGCGTGCTCGGACACCGCGAGGCCATTCCAGCCGCTACGACGCCAGACGGGCTCGTCGAGCACGGTTACGCCCTTCGACGCCAGCGCCTGGCGTTGTCGATGGAGCGACTGCAGGCGCGCGTTCGAGAGACCGGTGATGCCGACGCGGCGCAGCGGCCCAACGGGCAGGGCGCAGACGACCGCATCGGCCGTCATGACCTCGCCGCTGACGAGCGTGACGACGCATGGTGCGCCCACGTGGATCGACGCGACCGGCGCGCTGTAGCGGATCCGGCCGGCGAGCTCGGCCTCGAGTGTGTCGACGAGCACGCTCGAGCCGCCCTGCACCTTGAGGTTCTCCCACTGCGAGTAGTCCGAGCTCAGCACACCGCCGACGCCGGCCGCCGCACGCGCCACGGCGAGCACCGACCAACGCTCGAGCGTGCCGCCCGCGGACGCGAGCGCCTCTGCTTCGAACACGCGGTACGCCATCCACGTCGGATCAAGCGAGCGAATCAGCGCCCCAACCGAGAGGTGGTCAAGGCGCGCGGCGTCCGGGTGCGACCACGGGTCAGCCGGGTCGACGGTGGCTGCAATTTGCAGCAGTTCCTCCTCAAGGCGCGTGAAGCTCGCGCGGTCGGCCTCCGTCAGCCACCCCTCACCGATGTGCGCACCATCGAGCATGTCGTAGCCGTTCTCGCCGGGCTCGTCCGTGTAGCTCGGCACGATCTCGAGACCGAGTTCGGCTGCGAGTTCGAGGTACCCGTGATGCACCGTACCGACGATCTCGCCACCCATCTGCAGCACGCGACCGTCATCGAACTCCATGCCCTCCACGCGCCCGCCGACGCGCGCCCGCGCCTCAACCACGACGACGTCAGTGCCCGCACGGGCGAGGTCGCGGGCGCAGGCGAGTCCGCCGAGCCCTCC
>JBIIFR010000271.1:0-2925 GCA_044237215.1 Gaiellales bacterium | reverse complement strand
CCCGGCGGCGTGACCGTCTTCGACGCGGCCTCGTGGAACGGCATCGCGATTGACTCGACCTGCGGCGGCCACGGCACGTGCCGCAAGTGCAAGGTGCAGATCACCGAGGGTGAGGCGCCCCTGTCGAAGCTCGACAGCCGCGCCTTCACCCCCGATGAGCTGCGCGCGGGCTGGCGCTTGGCCTGCCGGATCCAGACCGCCGGCGACCTCTCGATCGAGGTGCCGCCGCTGCAGACACGCCCGAAGGCCGCGACCGTCGGCGTCGGCCGCCAGGTGATCCTGCGACCGTCGATCGTCAAGCGCTTCCTCCAGCTCGAGGAGGCCACCCTCAGCGACCAGCGCACCGACATCCAGCGCGTGATGGACGCCATGGACGACCTCGAGCTGACCACGTCGATCAGCGTGCTGCGTACGCTCGGCAAGACGCTCCGCGCATCGAACTGGGAGCTCACCGCCGTGATCGCCGACACCGAGCTGATCGCGGTCGAGCCCGGTGACACGACCGGTCGGCGCTTCGCGATCGCCTACGACCTCGGCACCACCACCGTCGTCGCCAACCTGCTCGACATCGAGACCGGCACGCCCGTTGCCGTCAAGAGCATGCTCAACAAGCAGCAGCCGTTCGGCGCCGACGTCATCAGCCGCATCAGCGCCACGATGATGGACCCCGACGCGCTCGACAAGCTGCGCGACCTCGCCCACGAGACGCTCGCGGAGCTGACCGAAGAGGTCCTCGCCGCTGGGGAGATCGACCGCCACGAGGTCTACGAGGTCGTCCTCGCCGGCAACGCCACGATGACGCAGATCGCGCTCGGCATCGACCCCGAGCCACTCGGCGTCGCCCCCTTCGTGATGACCAGCGAGGGCTACGACGGCCTGCGCGCCTCCGACCTCGGCATCTCGATCCACCCCAACGCGCCCGCCACCGTCTTCCCGTCGCTCGGCGCGTACGTCGGCGGCGACATCACCGCCGGCATCCTCGCCACCGGTCTCGACCGCGACCGCCGCCTGCGCCTGTTCATCGACGTCGGCACCAACTGTGAGATCGCGATCGGCAACCAGGACCGCATCGTGTCCACCGCCGCCCCCGCCGGACCCGCCTTCGAGGCCGCCTCGATTCGCCACGGCATGCGCGCCGACGACGGCGCGATCGAGGTCGTCAAGATCGTCGACGAGCAGATCGAACTCGGCGTGATCGGCGACGCCGCTCCGATCGGCATGTGCGGCTCCGGCCTCGTCGACGCCGTCGCCGAGCTCGTCCGCGTCGGCCTGCTCGACACCTCCGGCAAGTACCTCACCGACGACGAGGCCGCCGAGCGCCTGCCCGGCCTCGCCCCCAACCTGATCACCCTCAACGGCGAGCGCGTCTTCGTCCTGCACTGGAAGGGCGAGATCGGCGACGGCGACAACGCCGTCTTCCTGTCCCAGCGCGACGTCCGCGAGCTCCAATTCGCCAAGGCCGCGATCGCCACCGGCTGGCGCCTGATGATCGAAGAGCTCGGCATCGACGAAGCCGACATCGCCCAGGTCCTCCTCGCCGGCTCCTTCGGCTCGTACCTGTCCGCTGCGAGCGCGATCCGCATCGGCCTCGTCCCGAAGCTCCCCATCCCCCGCATCATCAGCGCCGGCAACGTCGCCGGCGAAGGCGCCAAGATGGCGATCCTCTCGATCCAGGAACGCCACGCCGGCGCCGCCCTGATCGACGAGATCGAATACGTCGAGCTGTCCGAGCGCACCGACTTCAACGACCGCTTCATCGAGCAGCTCGCCTTCCCGGGGGGCAAGTGAGCGACGTCGCCGTGATCACGTGCGGCGTGCTCACGCAGCACGTCGACGCGATCTGCGCACGCCGCGGCTGGGACGTCTCCACGTACCCGCTGCCGCCGCTCCTGCACCAGCGGCCCGAGCGCATCGCCCCGGCGGTACGCGAGCTCGCCGAGCAGCTGGCGGCCGAGCACGGGCACGTCGTGGTGGCGTACGCCGACTGCGGCACGTACGGCGCGCTGGACGGTGTCTGCGAGGAGCTCGGCCTCGAGCGCCTGCGCGGCAGCCACTGCTACGACGTCTTCGCCGGCCCCGACCGGATCGCCGAGCTCCACGACCGCGAGCCCGGCACCTTCCTGCTGACCGATGCCCTGATCAAGGGCTTCGACCGGCTCGTCGTCCAGGAGCTCGGCCTCGACCGGCACCCCGAGCTGCGCGACGACTACTTCCGCGAGTACACCCGGGTCGTCTGGCTCGCCCAGGACCCCACCCCTGCCCTCCGCGAAGGCGCCGACCACGCCGCCCGGACCCTGCGCCTGCCGCTCGAGATCATCGAGACCGGTGACCGCGGGCTCGAGGCCGAGCTGGAGCGGATGATCGAACGGACCCCCACCGGCGCGGGCAGCGCCTCCCGAGGAGCGTGAGTGATGGACACCAAGGCCGACATCGTCATCATCGGTGCGGGCATCGTTGGCACGTCGGCGGCCTGGGAGCTCGTCCAGGCTGGCGTGACCAACGTGGTCGTGATCGACCAGGGCCCGCTCAGCCACACCGGCGGCTCGTCGTATCACGCTCCCGGCCTCGTCTTCCAGACGGGTACCAGCCGTCTGCTCTGCACGCTCGCCCAGTGGTCGGCCGAGACGTACCGCTCGTACAACACGCCCGAGCGTGAGGCCTGGGCCGAGGTCGGCAGCATCGAAGTCGCCACCACGCCCGCGCGCGCCCGCGAGCTGGAGCGCCGCCGCAACGCCGCGATGGCCTACGGCCTCGAGGGCACCATCATCACGCCCAAGCAGGTCGTCGAGCTGTGTCCTCTGGTCGATGAGAGCACGATCCTCGCCGGCTACCACGTGCCGACCGACGGCCTCTGCCGTGCGGTCACCGTCTGCCACACCCTGCAGGAGTGGTGCCGTCAGGCCGGCGTGCGCTTCTTCGAGAGCA
>JBIIFR010000270.1:0-2935 GCA_044237215.1 Gaiellales bacterium | reverse complement strand
GCGCGAGGTGCACCCCGACAAGTACATCGATCTGGCGCGGCAGTCGATCGTCCGGCACGTGCAGGCGATGATCGAGTTCAAGCAGCGCGGCGCCGAGGTCTTCGACTACGGCAACGCGCTGCGCACGGAGGCTCGCACCGGCGGCCTGCAGAACGCGTTCGACTACCCGGGCTTCGTCGAGGCCTACGTGCGCCCACTGTTCTGTCGCGGCATCGGCCCGTTCCGCTGGGCCGCGCTGTCGGGCGATCCCAACGACATCGCGGTCACCGACGCCGCGATGCGCGAGCTGTTCCCCGACAACGAGCGCCTGCAGCGTTGGCTCGATGGCGCGCAGGAGAAGATCGCGTTCCAGGGCCTGCCCGCGCGCATCTGCTGGATCGGCCACGGTGAGCGCCATCGGGCCGGGCTGCGCTTCAACGAGCTCGTCGCCGCGGGCGACGTCGCGGCGCCGCTCGTGATCGGCCGCGACCACCTCGATTCCGGCTCCGTCGCCTCGCCCTACCGTGAGACGGAGGGGATGAAGGACGGCTCCGACGCGATCGCCGATTGGCCGGTCCTCAACGCCATGCTCAACGTCGCCTCGGGGGCGGCCTGGGTGGCCCTCCACCACGGCGGCGGCGTCGGCATCGGCCGCTCGATCCACTCGGGTGCGCAGGTCGTCGCCGACGGCACAGAGGAGGGGGCGTTCCGCGTGGAGCGCGTCCTCTGGAACGACCCCGGCACCGGCGTCATGCGCCATGCCCACGCCGGCTACGACAGTGCCAAGCAGGCCGCCAAACGTGGCGGCCTCGACCTCCCGGGGATCACCACATGACCTGGCTCCTGCCCGACCTGATCCTCGACGCGGACGGCATCCGCCGCGACCTCGCCGTGCAGACGCAGGACGGCCTGATCAGCGCCGTCGTCCCCGCCGCCGACGCGCCGGCGGACGTGCTGCGCCTGACGCGCTCGGCGCTCCTGCCCGGCTTCGTCAACGCCCACTCGCACGCCTTCCAGCGTGATCTGCGCGGCGTCGTGGAGCGCATCGATCCCGCCAATCCCGACGATGACTTCTGGACCTGGCGCGATGAGATGTACGCCCAGGCCGGCAGCATGGATCCCGTGCGTATCCATGACGTGGCCCGGCGCTGCTACCGCCAGATGCGCGCCAGCGGCGCGACTGCCGTGGGGGAGTTCCACTACGTCCACCACCAGCCCGACGGCACCTGGTACGACCGGCCGAACGCGCTGTCGGAGGCCGTCTGCGCAGCAGCGGAGGCGGAGGGCCTGCGCATCGTGATGCTGCTCGTGGCCTACGAGCGCGGCGGCCAGGACATCGCGCCGACGCCCGGCCAGCGGCGCTTCTGCGACCCGAGCGTCGAGGCCTACCTCGAGCGCCTCGAGGCGATGCGCGTCTGGGCCGAGGCTCGGCCGCTGGTGACCGTCGGCGCCGCACCGCACTCGATGCGCGCCGTCTCACCCGCGTGGCTCACGGCGATTAGCGACTACACCCGCCAGCACGCGTTGCCGTTGCACATCCACGCCGACGAGCAGCCCCGCGAGATCCGCGAGTCGCTCGAGTGGTACGGCCTGCGTCCGGTTCAGGTGATCGACCAAGCCGGAGCGCTCGACCATCGAACGGTGATCGTCCACGGCACGCACTGTGACGACGCTGAGCTAGACCTGCTCGCCGCCCGCGGTGCAGGGGTCTGCGTCTGCCCGACGACCGAGGCCAACCTCGGCGACGGCTACGCGCCCGTCCGACGGATGTTCGAGCGTGGCATCTCCGTCTCGCTCGGCTCCGACTCGAACACGATCCTCGATCCGATCGTCGAGGCCCGCGAACTCGAGGCGATGGCGCGCCGCACTGCCGGCCAGCGCAACGTGCTTGTCCGTGCGGGCGACCCGGGCCCGGCCGGCTACCTGCTCGAGGCCTCGTGGGACGCGGGTGCGCGGGCGCTCGGCCTGCCGCTGCCGCGCATCGCGGTGGGCGCCCCCGCCGACCTGATCGCGCTCGACCTCGACGACGACGAGATCCTCGGTGTGGCCGACGAGCACCTCGCGGCCGCGATCATGCTGGCGGGCTCCTGTCGGTTGGTCACCCGCACCTGGGTCGCCGGCCTCTGAGCTGTCAGAGGGGCCTGGCCCCTGTGTGGGTTCAGTGCCCGGTCAGCCAGTCGACGAAGCTACCGGCGCGGGACGTCTTCGTGCCCGTCTCCTCCTTCGCCTCGGCGATGCGCAGGAGCTTCAGTGAGCCGTTGGCGGCGATCCAGCGGGCCGGCTCTGGCTCCCATTTGCGGGAGTGGTGATTGACCCACGGCAGCGTGGTGATGTCGGTCTCCCGCTCGAGGACGAGATCGGCGAGCGTGCGGCCGGCGAGGTTCGTGACAGCCACGCCGTCACCCACGTAGCCACCGGCCCAGCCGAGGCCGGTGCGACGGTCGAGGCCGACGGACGACTGGAAGTCGCGGGGGATGCCCAGCACGCCGCCCCAGGTGTGGGTGATCCGCGCGTCGGCGGCCGCGGGGAACAGTCGCGCGATCACGCCCTGCAGGCGGTCGTGCACGGGGAGGTCGTGGAAGCGCGTCTCGAGACGACTGCCGAACATGTACGGGTGGCCGCGCCCGCCGAGCGCGATGCGGTCGTCAGCGGTGCGCTGGGAGTAGATAAACAGCCGGCGCCCGTCGGACAGCACCTCGCGGCCATCCCAGCCGATCTCGTCCCAGACGGACTGCGGCAGTGGCTCGGTCGCGACCATGCAAGAGGCGAACGGCATTAGCCGCCGCTTCTCGCCCTTCAGCTCGGGGGTAAAGCCTTCGGTCGCGCGGATCACGATCTCGGCGTGGACCGTGCCGCGGTCCGTCAGGACGCGCCCCTGTTCGATCTGCGTGACGTTGGTGCCCTCGTAGATCCCGACGCCCCGGCGCTCGACGACATCGGCGAGTCCGCGGGCGAG
>JBIIFR010000269.1:0-2940 GCA_044237215.1 Gaiellales bacterium | reverse complement strand
CGAGCTGTGGGCCAAGCTCGTCAACGTCGGCGTGATCGTCAAGGTGCCGGGCGCCGAGTTCACCGCGCCGACCATGCTGATCGCGGCGCTCTTCATCGTGCTACTCGTGCTGGCCGTCAGCGGCGGCCGCTTCAAGGAGCGCGGCTCGTGGGTCGTCGGCATCGCCTTCGTGCTCCTGCTGCTGCCGTTCCTGACGATCCCCGCCGGCGACAACCTGCTGCGCCTCGTCGAGCTCTCCTCCGATGGCCAGTACATCCGCCTCTTCTTCAAGTCCGTGACGATGGCGATGACCTCA
This sequence comes from Gaiellales bacterium, assembly GCA_044237215.1. Lineage (GTDB taxonomy): Bacteria > Actinomycetota > Thermoleophilia > Gaiellales > F1-60-MAGs149 > F1-60-MAGs149. Next base: position 2,645 of record JBIIFR010000269.1, on the reverse strand, counting down.
TCGGTCACGGCGGTGATCATCGCGATCCCCGTCGCCTACTTCCTCGCCTTCTGTGTCGGCAAGTCGAAGTACACGTGGCTGCTGATCGTGATCGCGCCGTTCCTCACCTCCTACCTCCTACGCGTCTTCGCGTGGAAGGTCATCCTCGGCGATCAGGGCCTGATCAACTCCGGCCTGATGACCATCGGCCTCGTCGACGAGACGGCGCCGCTGTCCTTCCTGATCTACAGCCAGTTCACGGTCATCGTCGTGCTGACGTACGCCTGGGTGCCCTTCATCTGCCTGCCGATCTTCCTGTCCTTCGAGACGATCGACCGACGCCTGCTCGAGGCCGCGATGGACCTCGGTGCCACGCGCTGGCAGGCCTTCCGCAAGATCAGCCTGCCGATCATCGCGCCGGGCATCGTCGCGGCCTTCCTGTTCGTCTTCATCCCGTCGATCGGTGAGTACATCACCCCCACGTTGGTGGGCGGAACCCAAGGCACGATGTATGGCCAATCGCTGGCCAGCCAGTTCGTCGGCGGTGCCTTCAACTGGCAGTTCGGCTCCGTGATGGCGCTGTTCCTGCTCGGGGTCGTCCTCCTCCTGACGTTCGCGACCGCGCGCTTCCTGCGCTCGGGTGCCGGAGGAAACCTCTAATGGGCAAGCGCCGCAACGCCGACACCTTCGTCGTCATCTCGCCCACCGGCAAGATCCTGCTGACGGCCTTCTTCGCGATCTTCCTCGTCGTGCTGTACCTGCCGACCATCCTGTTGATCGTCTTCTCCTTCAACGACGGCACGGTCGCCGCCTTCCCGCTCGAGGGCCTGACGACGGAGTGGTACGTCCGCGCCTTCAACTCGGAACCGATCCGCGAGGCACTGTGGGCCTCGATCCGCGTCGGCCTGCTGTCCGCCAGCATCGCCACCCTGCTCGCCCTGATGGCCTCGTATCCCCTGGCCCGTCGCAAGGTGCGCGGCAAGTCCGTGATCTCCGCGCTGATTCTCGTGCCGCTGGTCGTGCCGACCGTCGTGCTCGGCGTCGCCCTGCTCCTGCTCTTCCAGAAGGGAGTCATCCCGATCGGCCTCGGCCTGGCCAGCGTGATGATCGGCCACGTCGTGATCGCCCTGCCCTTCGCCGTCCTGATCCTGCTGCCCCGCATCGCCAGCATTGACCGACGCCTCGAGGAGGCCGCGTACGACCTCGGCGCCTCCGGCATCCAGATGTTCCGCCGCGTGATGCTGCCGCTGATCGTGCCGTCGATCATGTCGGCCTTCCTGATCTCCTTCGTCTTCTCGATCGACGAGGTCGTCATCGCCTCGTTCATCGCGGGCGACCAGCCGACCTACCCCGTCTACCTGTACTCGGGCCTGAAGTTCCCCGAGAAGACGCAGACCCTGATCCCGGTGGCCACGGTCATGATCGTGCTGAGCTTCGCGCTGGCGATCATGGCCGAGGTGATCCGCCGCCGCGGCGACCGCAAGCTCAGAGGGCTGTAGGCGATGCGGGCGCTGATCGCAACAGCCGCCTGCCTCGTGGTCCTGTCTGCCGCAGCCGTCGCCGTGGCGCAGAACGTCGATACCTCCGCCGCCGACCAGCGGGCACGCGCCGCGCAGGCAGTGGCGGACCAGGCGAATACCGACTGCGGCTGCACGGCCGGTGTGCGTGCGAAGGATCGTATGGAAAGCCGGAACACGGCTGAAGAGGCTGGCGAGCGGTAGGCTCGGCAGTAACACGGCCGCCAAGGCGACCGCAACCCTGAGGAGGGACACGATGGATGCACGTATGAACCGCAAGGGCTTCGTCGCCATGACGGGTGCCGCCGGACTCGCCGCCTTCCTCGCGGCCTGCGGAGGCTCGTCCTCCGACAGCGGCGACGGCGGTGCAGCGAGCTCGACGGAGGCGGCCAAGGCCGTCGCCTTCGACCCCGCCACCGAGCCGGACGCACCGCTCGAGGTCTTCACGTGGGCGGGCTACGACGAGTCGCCGGTGCCCGACGGAGCGCCGTGGATGTGGGAGCAGTACGCCTCCGGTTCCTACGGGTCGAAGTCCCCGCTCAAGTTCACGTTCCTCGACGACGACACGCAGGCGCTCGCGAAGGTTGCCTCGGGCTACTCGCCCGACATCATCCACCCGTGCGGCGGCTACATTCTCAAGTGGAAGGAGGCCGGGCTGATTCAGCCGCTCGACACGTCTCTCCTGCCCGACTGGGACGGCGTGCCGGAGTCGCTGAAGGCGCCGGGCCTGATCGATGGCGCCTACTACCACCTGCCCTTCGACGTGGGCTTCACCTCGATCGCCTATGACGCCGACGCAGTCGACTTCTCCGAGGTCGGCGGCGAGGAGACGTGGAAGATCCTGCTCGACGATCGCTACAAGGGTAAGGTCTCGCTGTTTCGCGGGCCGGACGAGGTGATCGAGTACGCCGCGCTGGCCAATCGCGGTGCCAAGGATCCGACGATCCTGACCAGCGAGGAGATCGCCGCCGCCAAGGAGACGGCGATGCAGATGAAGGAGAACGTCCGCAGCTACTGGACCTCGCAGACCGATACGGTCAACGACTTCATCAACGGCAACCTCCTGATGACCACGGTGTGGCCGGACGGCTACTGGAGGATCAAGAACCACCCGAAGATGAAGGACCGCAACATCAAGTACATGCAGCC
>JBIIFR010000268.1:0-2941 GCA_044237215.1 Gaiellales bacterium | reverse complement strand
CTGGAGCGCCGCGAGGCCGTGTTGGCCGACTTCGACGACTTTTGCCGCCTCGCGCAGCACCTCGACGATTTCGATCTGGCGGGCGGCTGGCCCGTCGAGCCCAACGACGTCCCGCTCGACTCGCGCCACCTGGACGCGGTGCGCAGCATCTTCACGCTGACGGACAAGCCTGCCGGCGGCCATTCGATCAGCGTCGCCGCCGCCGAGGATGCGCTGGCGATGGCACGCATCGTGTTCGGGAACCGCCTCGACTCCGAGGCCTGCATCTATACGAACATCAACGTCAACTCGCCGCTGGTCTACGACGAGCGCATGCTGGACGCGCTGATGATCTACGCCCGCGCCCGTCAGCCCGTACTCGTCGTGCCGTTCCTGCTGATGGGCGCGATGGCGCCGGCCAGTACGGTGGCGGCGCTCGCGCAGCAGTTCGCCGAGGGCCTCACCGGCATCGCGCTGATGCAGGCGATCTCGCCCGGGTGTCCTGCCGTGCTCGGCTCGTTCCTCTCGACGACCGACCTCAAGAACGGCTCGCCCGCGTTCGGCGGCCCCGAGTCGCACTTCGGCCTGCTTGCCTCCGGTCAGCTGGCGCGGCGCTACAACCTGCCGTGGCGCGCCGGCGGCGGCGCGCTGACGACGAGCCCGGTCCCCGATGCGCAGGCCGCCTACGAGGGCATGAACACCATGCAGGCCGCGTTTCTCGCCGGCGCCAACTGGGTGATGCATACGGGCGGCTGGCTGGAGGGCGGCCTCGTCGCCGGCTTCGAGAAGCTGATCGTCGACCTCGACATCGTGCGCACGCTCTGTGCCGAGTTCACGCCGATCGACATTGACGAGGCGGCCTTGGCCTTCGGCGCCCACGACGAGGTGCGCCACGGTGGACACTTCCTCGGCGCCGCCCACACGATGGAGCGCTTTCGCGACTGCTTCCACCGGCCGCTGCTCGCGACGACCGATAACTTTCAGCGCTGGACCAAGGACGGCGCGCTCGACGCTGCGGCCCGCGCCACCGGGATCTACGAGGGCCTGCTGGCCGACTACGAGCCGCCCCCGCTGGACGGCGCCGTGCGCGACGAGCTCGACGCGTTTGTGACGCGCCGACGCTCGGAGCTCGGCGACTAGTCGACTAGGGGTATCCTGCAGTTCGTGGGCAGGATGAGAAACCTATGACCGGAGGCCATGGCGGCGGGCACGCCCACGCCCAGCATCACGGCCCGCTCTGGCTGTCCCTGGTAGTCGCACTGGTCCTTGGCAGCGCCGCCGTCTTCGCCGGCGTGACGGCCTGGCACGCCAACGTCCTTGGCGGCCACGCGATCGAGTACTTCACGCTCTCTACGCAGGCACTCAACGACGCGAACACCGGTAGTCAGGACGCCGAGCGCGCGATGACCGGCGAGCGGCAGCTGTTCATCGACTACCGCGTCGCGCTCGATGCGGGAGACGCAGAGCGCGCCAGGCAGATCCTCGGCATGACGAGTGCGAGCACCCGCAAGGCGATCGCCTGGTGGGCGGAGCAGCCCGTCGCCGATCGGCCGCTGTCGCCGTTCGTCTCCGCGAACCCGGCGTGGGACGCACCGGGCACGGTCATCAGTGCGCAGGCGGCGCTCGACAACGCTAATGGGTACCTCCACCTTGCTGAGAAGTACCTCGCCCGCTCGCATACGCTGGAGCTGTTCGCGGCGCTCCTGACCATCGCCTTCCTCGCCGGCGGCCTGACCGGCGTCTTCGAATCGACCCGCTCGAAACTGTTCCTTCTGACCGTCAGCATCATCGTGCTGCTCGGCTGCGGCATCGGCGCGGTGATCTACTGGTGAGAGCCCTCGCGCTCAGTCTCGGCCTGGCTGCCGTCGCGCTGCTCGCCGCCGCCTGCGGCGCGGTGGACAAAACGCCCGCGGCCGGGGAGGCTCGCTCGACCTTCGACGCCTACGCCTGCGACGGCGATATCGCGGTGATGGCGCCCTACGGTGGCGACAGCGATACGGACTACGTCCAGATGAACTGGGCGCGCGTCGCGCTCGACCGGTTCAACCGCGAGCACGGGACGGCCTTCACGCTGATGCCCAGCAACGTCGACTACGACTACAACAAGAGCGCGAAGGAGGCACGGCGGATCGTCGCCAATCCGAACGTCATCGCTGTCGTCGGACCGAAGACCTCGTCCGCGACCGAGACGGCGGGTCCGGTCTTCGACCGCGCCGGCCTGGCCTACGTGTCGCCCTCGGCGACCAACGCCGCGCTCACCGATGGGCACCTGCGCCACTTCTATCGCGTGGTCGCCAGCGACGCGCTGCAGGCGCCGCGGATGGCGTCGTTCGTCGCCGACGACCTCGACCCGGAGGGCGTCCTCATCGTTCAGGACAACGAGCCGTACTCCAAGGGACTCGGCGACGCCGTCTTCCAGCAGCTCGCCAGTCGCGACATCGACGTTGATCGCGTCCAGGTGGAGGTCGAGCAGGAGTCGTACTCCGACGTCGTCACGCGCGTCACGCCCAGTGTCGACGTCGTCGTCGCGCCACTGCTCGTCCCGGACGACGCGCGGCGCATGGTCGAGGAGCTGCACGCCGCCGGCAAGTATCCGACCATCGTCGGCGGCGACGCGCTCTTCGTGAACGCATTCGGCGTCCCGGGTGCCTACGTCACCACCTACGCGCCGGATATCTCGCGCTACCCCGGCGGGCGCGAGATCATCCGCCTCTATCAGTCGATCTTCGGCGACTTCGAGTCGTTCGGCGGCCCCGCCTACGTGGCCATGCAGGTCGTTCTGACCGCGGCGCTCGACGTGTGCGAGCGGGACCAAGAGGTCACGCGGAGCGCCGTCACCGAGGAGATTCCGAACGTCCGACTCGAGGAGTCAATCCTCAACATGCCGATCGCGTTCGACGAGCGCCACGAGCTGGAGGGGGCGACGATTAACGTCTACCGCGTCGGCCCGAACGGCTACGAC
>JBIIFR010000267.1:0-2969 GCA_044237215.1 Gaiellales bacterium | reverse complement strand
GTCGACGAACATGTTCGCGCAGATCGGAGCGATCTCGGAGGCCTTCCAGACCAGCGTGCAGCCGAGCGCGAGGCCGTAGACGATCGGGATGCCGGCGATGTCGACCGGGAAGTTCCACGGCGAGACCGCCGCGACCACGCCGATCGGCTCCTGCACGACCATGATCCGCTTCGAACCGTTGCGCTCCTGCGTCGACGGGAGCACCTGGCCGCGGTAGCGGATGACGTCCTCCGAGGCGCGGCGGAAGTGGTCGACGGTGAACTCCACCATCTCCTCCTCGGCCTCGCGGATCGTCTTGCCCGTCTCGCGGGTGATCATCTCGGCGATCGCGGGCGCGTGCTCGAGGCACACCTCGAGCGCCTTGCGGCAGAGCTCGACGCGCTGCATCAGCGGCGTGCGGCGCCAAGCCGGGAAGGCCGCGGCAGCGGCGGCAACCGCGGCTTCGAGCTGGTCGCTGGTCGCGGCGTTGACGCTGCCGACGAGGCTGTCGTCGTACGGGTTGCGGACCTCGATCTCCGCGCCCTTGCCGTCCTGCCATGCGCCGTTGATGAACGCGCCGGGGTACGTCGCCATAGTTGCTCTCTCCTCAGGAAGCGTGCTGAGAGGAGCCTAGTGCACAACCTCGGGTCGGCAAAGAAAAAGCCCCCGCCGCAGATCGCCGCACAAACGACAACGGGCCCCTGGGGTCCGGCCGAAGCCGGCCCCCAGGGGCCCGTGACGGAGAGCTGGACTAGTCGCCCGAAGGAGCGGCCTTGCCCATCAGTTCGTACGCGTGTGCAGCAGGCTCTTCCTCGCTCTTGTCCTGGAACGAGAACTTCTTGCCGGCCTGCTTCTGGCCGATGATGAAGCCAACCACCGCGATGATCATGAGACCGGCGAAGATCGCGATCGCCAGACCGCGATAGCCCGTCACATCGTCGCCCTTGATCAGGTAGCCCGTGTACTGCATGTACAGGACACCGAAGATCGTGCCGATGATGTTGACCGTCAGGCAGAGCCACGCGGCTGCGATCCAGAACCCACCGAGCTTGAGCGGGCGTGGCCAATTCGGCCGGTCGCGTCGCAAGAGCAGGAAGCCCGAGAGGGCCAGGATGTGCGCAAGCACGTACCCGATGTTGCCGGCGAGCAGCGTGAACAGCAGCGACGGCATCATGAACACCAGGCAGAGGTTGAGCAGCATGTCGAAGGCCATCGCGCGGCCCGGGACGCTGTCCTTGTTGAGCTTCGCGAGCCACTTGATGGTGAGACCCTCAGCCGCCATGGCGTAGAGGGCACGCGAACCGTCCATCGTCGCCGTGTTCATCGAGAGCAGAAGGCCTGCGCAGAGGAACACGGTGAAGACCGCACCAAGCGCCGTGCCGACGGTCTCGTCGAGCGCGGTCGTCAGGTACGCGATGTACGTGAGATCGCCCGCGATCAGATCCATGCCGACGACGGCGACAACCGTCAGGGGCAGGAGCAGACACAGGACGACGCCCATGATCGACGTCGAAAGGACGGCGTTGCGGGTGTCGTTGTGCGTGTCGTGGTACTCGGGGGCGAACGTCGCCGGCGCCTCAGGGAAGTACGAGGACCAAGCGATGACCCAGAACCACACGATGCCGAGGATGATCGCCTGCGTCATGCCGGGCGTACCACCGTAGAACTCGACGTTCGCATTGATCGTGGAGGTGTTCCACACGAAGTCAATGTTGCTGAGCTTGCCCGTGACGATCGGAATGATCGCCAGGCAGGCCACCGGAATGATCATCATCGCGCCCGTGGCGTACGAGAACCACACGGCGGGACGCATCCCGAAGTAGTTGAACAGGAAGCACGCGAGGATACAGGCCGCGCCGATCAGACGCGGATACGTGATGTCCATGAACAGGAACGGCGTCGACCACTCCAGCGAGCTCGGGCTGAAGCGCGAGAGCAGCAGGGTGCCGATGATGCCGCCGTAGATGGCGAGCACGGACGACCACGCGAACCAGTAGCCGAACGTCGCAATCGGACCGGCGAGCGAGAAGTGCTGGCGCCAGCCCTCCTTGGCGAACATCGACAGGCCGCCGGACTTGTCCGGGAACATCGCGGCCGGCTCGGCGTAGATGTAGGCGGACAAACCGCCGACGAGTGCCGATAGAAACCAGATCGTCGACGCCCACACGGGGCCGAGCGTGATGACCGATCCGGCGATGCCCGCGAGAATGAATCCCGGGCCGGCGAGTCCAATGATGAACCCGTCGTACCACTTCATGGTCTTGATAAGACCAACTTGATCGAGCGATACTTCCGCTCCTGGCATGACTCCTCCTTCTCCCAACCCGGCTCTCCTTCCGGGAATGGCAGGAGTGTACTCCCAGAGATTGCGTTTGCCTAGAGATACGTCCACAATGGCCACATGGCACCTGCTCCGATCCTGATCAAATGCCCCTGCGGCATCGAATCCCGCGGCGTGTCAGGCGACATCATCGTGTGCACCGGCTGCGGTGCCCGTTACGACACGGCAGCCGAGGCCAAGCGCCTCGAAGGTCTGGCGGCGCTCACGCAACGCCAGTTCCGCTACCTGTCCCGCGCGGGCCTCGGCTTTATCGGGCTGCTCGGCGTGGTCGGGCTGGTCTGGCTGAACGTGTGGGGTCTGGCGATCCTCGGCAGCGCCGGCGCGATCATCTGGTTCATGGTGTTCATGCCCTACATGAAGCGGCGCATGCTGACGAAGGCCGCAACGCTGTACACGCCGACGGTGGCGCCGACGCGCAAGTGACGCAATGACCTCTGCGATCCGCGATCGGACGCCCGAGACGCTGATCGCCGAGGAGCGGACTGCGCGGCACCCGGTGATGCTGGTGTCGTTCGACATCTCATTCGACGACGACGCCGTCGAGACCGCGATCGAGGCGGCCGTCCAGGCCAACTCCGAGCTGATGATCTGCCTGGCGGTCACGCTGCCGGTGGCGAACGCCAACGCGGCCGCCCGGCGCACGATGGGC
>JBIIFR010000012.1:0-10846 GCA_044237215.1 Gaiellales bacterium | reverse complement strand
TGCGCCTCCCGCTTCTGCCTCCGATGACCTGGGCCGCCAGCGCGCGCAGCGCCGCTCGCCCGGTGACGCTCGCCGATGGCACCCCCGGCGCCGTCCTCGTGTTGCCGGTGGGCACTACGATGGTCGGGTGAGCACCGGCGTCGAATTGATCCGCGAACGCGCCCGGCTGCTGCCGGACGAGCCGGGCGTCTACGTCTATCGCGACGACGACGGACAGGTGCTCTACGTCGGCAAGGCGAAGGGGCTGCGCAAGCGCGTCGGCTCCTACGCCCGGCCGGATCGCGGGCTCGAGCGGAAGACGGCCGAACTCGTGCTTCGCATCGCGGAGATCGACGTGACCATCACGGGCACCGAGACCGAGGCGCTCCTGCTTGAGCAGACGCTGATCAAGCAGCACCGGCCACCGTTCAACGTCCGCCTGCGCGACGACAAGTCCTACCCGATGATCGCGGTCACCACCGGCGAGCCGTACCCCCGGGTGCTGTTCACCCGGCGTGGCGACCGCCGCAACGCGCGGCTGTTTGGCCCCTACCCCAGCGCAGGCCGGGTGCGCGAGACCCTCGAGGTGCTCAACCGCGTCTTCCCGTACCGGCCATGCCAGGGCCCCAAGCCCGGCCGTCACTCCGGTTCGCCGTGCCTCGACCTCCACATCGGCCGCTGCCTCGCCCCGTGCGTGGGGCGTGTCTCGCAGGAGGACTACGCGGTGATGATCGGCGAGGTCATCCGCTTCCTCGAGGGCGATACCCGCACGATCCAACGACAACTCGAGGGCGAGATGGCGAGCGCGGCCGCCGAGCAGCGCTACGAGGACGCGGCGCGAGCCCGTAATCGGCTGGCCGCTGTCCGCATGCTCGACGAGCGGCAGCTGGTCGATCGGGCCGACTCGGGCGACGCGGACGTGCTCGGCGTCGCGCTCGGGGACGACGTGGCCGTCGTGCACGTCTGGCCCCAGCGCGGCGGCCGACTTGCCGAGCGGGTGGAGTTCATCTTCGACAGCACCCGACTGGCATCGCTCGACGACGTCGTGCTCGCCGCGGTGGAGGAGCGCTACGGCGCGGGCGCGGCGATTCCGCCGTTGCTGCTGCTGCCGGCGGGAATCGAGCGGCGCGAGCAGCTGAGCGCGCTCCTGCGCGATCGCCGCGGCGCCACCGTCGAGCTGCGGACCCCCGAGCGTGGCGAGTGGCGTCGTCTTCAAGAGCTCGCCCAGCGCAACGCAGAGCTCGCGCTGGGCGGCATCCGCCTCCAGGACGAGCGGTCGCGGACGCGTGGCGCGGAGGCCCTCGAGGAGCTCCGCGACGTCCTCGGTCTCGAGGCCCTGCCCGAGCGCATCGAGTGCTACGACATCTCGACGCTCGGCGGTGAGCATCAGTACGCCTCGATGGTCGTGTTCCAGGACGGCGTGGCGCGCCCCGACCAGTACCGCGCGTTTGGCATCCGGCATGGCGCGCTTGACGACTTCGCCTCGATGGGCGAGGCGATCACGCGGCGCTTCCGGCGGCTGCAAGACGGTGACGAGGACCTGTCCTTCGGTGCTGCGCCGGACCTCGTCGTGATCGACGGGGGCAAGGGACAACTCAACGCGGCCACGACGGCGCTGCGGGCCACTGGGGCGCCCCGCGTCGCAATGATCGGCCTCGCCAAGCGCGACGAGGAGGTCTTCGTGCCGGGGGAGTCCGCGCCCGTGCGTCTGGACGCCGACTCCCCGGGGCTGTTGCTGCTGCGGGAGATCCGCGACGAGGCGCATCGGTTCGCCGTCCGCCACAACCGGCGCTCCCGCGGCAACGCCGCCACGCAATCCGTGCTGGAGACGATCCCCGGCGTCGGACCGACCCGCCGCAAGGCGCTGCTCGCGCACTTCGGTTCCGTCGACGGCGTGCTGGCCGCCACACCGGAGGAGCTGGAGGGCGTGCCCGGGCTTCCGGCCGCCACCGCCCGCCAGATCCACGCCGCGCTCCACCGCATTGGAGGTCGTGCCCCCGGCGCCAGTCAGGGCCGGCGGCTTCCGCTGCCCGAGGCCGGCGAGTGATCGCTCACCGCTTCGAGGTGGCCGGCTGGGGCGCGGGGGTCCTCCACCTCGACGGTGACGCGCCGATCGACCTCGAGGAGCCGGCGGAGCAGACCCGCACAGGCACGACCGAGGCGCCCCCGGCCGCGGCCATCCTGCTCGCCGACCGGATCACCGCGTACCTGCAAGGCGAGCGCGACGACTTCGCCGACGTTGCGTGCGAGGCGGCCTGCGCGTGGTTCGGCCTGACTGACCTCGACCGGCGCATGGTGGCAGCGGTGCGGACGATTCCGCGGGGAGAGACCGCCTCGTACCGCGAGGTTGCCGAGCTGGCAGGACGGCCGCGGGCGGCACGATCTGCCGGCGCGGCCTGTGCCCGCGGCCCACTCAGCATCATCGTCCCGTACCATCGCGTCATCAGAAGCGACGGCAGCATCGGCATGTACGGCGAGCTCGGCACCGAGCGCAAGCGGCGCCTGCTCGCGTTGGAGGGCATCCATGCGCGGTGAGCCCCGCATCGTCTGCCTCGGCGGTGGCACCGGCCTCTCGACCGTGCTGCGCGGGCTCAAGCTGGCCGGCGTTCATCCGACTGCGATCGTCACGTTGACCGATGACGGTGGCTCGTCGGGGCGCTTGCGACGCGACCTCGGGATGCCCCCGCCCGGCGACGTGCGGAACTGCCTGGTCGCGCTGGCCGACGACGAGTCGGTACTCGCCGAGGTCTTCCAGCACCGCTTTGATCGCGGCGATCTCGAGGGCCACTCGCTCGGCAACCTCGTGCTCGCCGCCCTGACCGAGGTCGCCGGATCCTTCGATGCGGCCGTCGCGCTGTCGTCGCACGTGCTCGCGATCAGCGGCTCCGTGCTGCCCGCGACACGGGAGAAGGCCGTGCTCGTCGCTGAGATGGAGGACGGACGGGTGGTGGCCGGCGAGACGGCGGTCGCGTCTGAGCGCCGGGCTGTCCGGCGCCTGCGCCTCCAGCCCGAGCGACCTCAGGCACACCCGGAGGCCGTCGCTGCGCTGCGCGACGCGGACCTGATCGTGCTCGGCCCTGGCTCGCTGTTCACCTCGACGATCCCGCCGCTCCTGGTGCCCGGTCTGGCCGATGCAGTGCGCCAGTCCGCCGCCCGCCGGGTCTACGTGGCCAACCTGCTCCAGGAGCCGCACGAGACGATCGGCTACGACGCAGCCACGCACATCGAGCGGCTCGAGCAGCACCTCGGCCCCGGCATCGTCGACACCGTCCTCGTCCCGACGACGCGGCGCGTCCCAGCACCGGGTCTAATCCCCGTCGACTTCGACCGGCAGGCGCTGTCGCGCACCGATCTGGAGGTCGTGGTGGCGCGCATCACCGAGGGGCATCATCACGATCCACTCCGCCTCGCACGTGCGCTGATCGCGCAGGCGCGTCGCGCCCGCCCCGCGGCACGATGACCTTCTCGAGCAACGTCCGCGAGGAGATCGCGCACCAGCCGATCAGCACCGACTGCTGTCGCCTCGCCTATCTGGCGGCGGTGCTGCGCGGGGCCGGCTCGCTGCACCTCACCGGCGGCGGGCACGCGCACGCCGAGATCGACGTCGGCTCCCATGCCGTCGGTCGGCAGGTGTTGAGCGCCCTGCGCGAGGAGGGTGTGATGTGCGGCGTCAGTGCGTACACGCCGGAGCGGCTCGGTCTCCACCAACGGGTGCTGCTGACGCTGGCCGAAGACGCCGCCAGCCGTCGCCTGCTGGTGCGGACGGGGGTGATCGACGAGGAGGGGAGACCGCGCCTCATCGCCGCTCCATCGCTCGCGGCCCGTGACTGCTGCCGGGTGGCGCTCTTGCGCGGGGCCTTCGCGGCGGCGGGTAGCGTCTCGCCGCCCGGCCGGCCGGCGCACCTGGAGATCCGGACGCACGGCGCGGACTTCGCGGAGCTGCTGGCCCGCACCTGCGGCGAGCTCGAGATCGACGTGCGCTGGCGTCAGCGCGAACGCTGGGCGGAGGTCTCCAGCCGACGCAGGGAGTCCGTGCAGGACCTCCTGACCGTGCTCGGGGCCGAGGGAGCGGCGCTCGACGTCGCCGAAGACGAGGTCGTGCGCAGCGCGCGCGGTGACGCCAATCGTCGGGCGAACTTCGACAACGCCAACCTCACGCGCCAGGTACAGGCTGCCCGACAGCAGCTCGCCGCGATCGCCCTGCTCGCCGACCGGGGTGAACTGGGCGCTTTGCCGCCGGCACTGCGCACGGCTGCGCAGCTGCGCCTCGACCACCCGGAGCTGACCCTGTCCGAGCTCGCGGTGCTGGCCGGGTGCGCCCGCCCGACGCTCGCCGGCAGATACCGTCGACTGATCGAATTGGCCGACCCGGACGGGGAAGCGGCCGAACGCCGCCGCCCGCGCCCCTAGGATCTGCGGTAGACGCGGACCACCGGTTCGCACACCGTCGGTCCCGACACCTCTCCAAGGAGCCCCTTCCGTGACGACACGAGTTGCCATCAACGGCTTCGGCCGCATCGGCCGTAACGTCCTGCGCGCCGCCTACCTCCGTCAGGCACCCATCGAGATCGTCGCCATCAACGATCTGACCGATCCGAAGACGCTGGCGCACCTGCTCAAGTACGACTCCGTGCTTGGCCGCTTCGGCCATCAGGTCGAGGTCACCGATGGCGGCATCGCGATCGACGGCAAGGAGATCCGTGTGCTCGCCGAGCGCGATCCCGCCGCCCTGCCGTGGCAGGAGCTCGACGTGCCGGTCGTGCTCGAGTCGACCGGCTTCTTCGCCAGCCGTGACGGTGCCTCCAAGCACCTCGCCGCCGGCGCCAGCAAGGTGATCATCTCCGCCCCCGCGACGGATCCCGACATCACCATCGTGCTCGGCGTGAACGGCCACGAGTACGACCCCGCGAAGCACCACATCATCTCCAACGCCTCCTGCACTACGAACTGCCTGGCACCGTTCACGAAGATCCTGCTCGACGAGTTCGGCGTGGAGCGCGGGTTCATGACCACGACGCACGCGTATACGAACGACCAGTCGATCCTCGATCTGCCGCACAGCGACCTCCGTCGCGCCCGTGCCGCCGCCCAGAACATCATCCCGACGTCGACCGGTGCCGCCAAGGCGATCGGCCTCGTGATCCCGGAGATGAAGGGGCGCCTGGACGGCATCGCGATGCGCGTCCCGGTGCCGGACGGCTCCGTCGTCGATCTCGTGGTGGAGCTTGGCCGTGAGGTCAGCGCCGAGGAGATCAACGCCGCGATCAAGGCGAAGGCCGACACCGGTGACCTTGCCGGCATCCTGCAGTACACCGAGGATCCGATCGTGTCGAGCGACGTCATCGGCTCGTCGTACTCGTCCGTCGTCGATGCGCAGCTGACGATGGCCAACGGCCGTCTGGCCAAGGTCGTCAGCTGGTATGACAACGAGTTCGGCTACTCGAACCGCGTCGTCGACCTGATCCAGAAGGTCTAGCCGTGGCGCGGAGGGGACTCGGCCAGATCGGCGACGTCAGGGGACGACGCGTGCTCGTGCGCGTCGACCTCAACGTCCCGATCGACGAGCACGGGACCGTCGGCGACGACACCCGCATCCGCGCAGCGTTGCCGACGGTGGAGCGCCTGCGTGCGGCCGGGGCGCGGGTGATCCTGATCAGCCATCTCGGGCGTCCCAAGGGCGAGCGTGTGCCGCGCTATAGCCTGGCGCCCGTCGCTGCCCGGCTGGCCGACCTGTTGGGCGCCCCCGTCGCGTTTGCGGACGACTGCATCGGTGCCCCGGCTGAGGCGGCGGTCGCTGCCCTCGCCGACGGCGACGTGCTCCTGCTCGAGAACCTGCGCTTCCATGCGGCGGAGGAGGCCAACGACCCCGTCTTCGCAGCACAGCTGGCGGCGCTCGCCGACCTCTACGTCAACGACGCCTTCGGGGCGGCGCACCGTGCGCACGCCTCGACCGAGGGCGTGGCGCGGCTCCTACCCGCACACGCCGGACTCCTGATGGAGCGGGAGGTGTCCGTCCTCACGTCGCTGCTCGAGGCGCCGGAGCATCCGTTCGTCGCGATCGTCGGCGGCGTCAAGGTCGCCGATAAGATCGCGGTCCTCGAGCGCCTCGTCGAGGTTGCCGACACCGTCCTGATCGGGGGCGCCATGGCGTTCACGTTCGTGATCGCGGAGGGCGGCCAGGTTGGCGCCTCGCTGCACGAGGACGCCGCGGGTCAGGCGATCGCACTGCGGGCGAAGGCCAAGGCCCTCGAGACCGGCTGCGAGCTCCTGCTACCGCTCGACGTGATCGCGGCCGACGCCTTCAGCGCCGAGGCAGCCACGCAGATCACGGCTGCTGACGCGGTACCCGACGGCTGGATGGGACTCGATGTGGGACCCGTCACCGTGGCGCTCTACGCGGAGCGCATTCGCGCCGCCCAGACCGTGCTGTGGAACGGCCCGATGGGCGCCTTCGAGCTGGCGCCATTCGCCGAGGGCACCCGTGCCGTCGCGCAGGCCGTTGCCGAGTGCGACGGCACAACCGTTGTCGGCGGTGGCGACAGCGTCGCCGCCATCACCCAGTTCGGCTTCGCCGATCGGGTCACCCACGTCTCGACCGGCGGTGGCGCAAGCCTCGAGCTGCTCGAGGGGCGCGTGCTCCCCGGTGTCGCCGCCATCCCGGAGGTGCAGTGATGTCCCGTCGTCCGCTGATCGCAGGCAATTGGAAGATGTTCAAGAGTCGGGCCGAGGCGCTGGCGTTCGCCGAGCGGTTGCGGCAGGAGCTGGCCGTCGCCGGTAGCGCGGAGGTGGCGATCTGCCCGCCGTACACGTCGCTCGACGTGGTGGCCGGTGCGCTCGCCGGAAGCGGGGTGGGGGTCTTCGGGCAGAACGGCCACGCCGAGGCCGACGGTGCCCACACGGGCGAGATCGCGATGGCGATGCTGGTTGACGCGGGAGCGACCGGCGTCCTGCTCGGGCACTCCGAGCGCCGTGCTGACAACAACGAGACCGATCAGGCGCTGGCCCGCAAGGTGCCGGCCGCACTCGCGGCCGGACTGACGCCGGTGCTGTGCGTCGGCGAGTCCGAGTTCGAGCGCGACACGGGTACCACCAAGGCCGTCCTTGATCGGCAGGTGCTCGAGGGGCTGTCCGGCGTTGCCCGTGGTGATTTCGCCAAGGTTGTCGTCGCCTACGAGCCGATTTGGGCGATCGGCACCGGCAAGTCCGCCACGCCGGAGATCGCCCAGGAGGCCCACAGCTGGATTCGTGCGCAGCTGCGCGAGATCTGCGCCGGTGAGGCCGACGACATGCGTCTCCTCTACGGCGGCTCGGTCAAGCCCGAGAACGCCGCCGAGCTGCTCGCGCAGCCCGACATTGATGGCGCGCTCGTCGGTGGGGCCTCGCTCGACGCAGACAGTCTGCTGGCGATCGCCGCCGCGGCCTCGTGACCCAGCCGGTCGTCCTGATCATCCTCGATGGCTGGGGCCTCGCTCCGGCCGGACCCGGCAATGCCGTGGACCTGGCAGATACGCCGGTCTTCGACGCGCTCTGGCACGACAACCCGCATGGTCGCCTGATCGCGTCTGGTCGTGCCGTCGGTCTGCCCGAGGGGCAGATGGGGAACTCCGAGGTCGGGCATCTGGCGATCGGCGCTGGCCGGGTCGTCGCGCAGGACCTGGTGCGCATCAGCGATTCGGCCGCCGACGACTTCCAGCAGGTGCCCGCGCTGGTGGCCGCCTGCGAGCGCGCACGCGCCGGCTCGGGCACGCTGCACCTCGTCGGACTCATCTCCGACGGAGGCGTGCACAGCCACGTCGACCACCTGCGCGGTCTCGTGCGGCTGGCGACGGCGCAGGGCGTACCGCAGGTCGCCGTGCACGCGCTGACCGACGGACGCGATGTCTCGCCGCAGCAGGCGCGGACGCTGCTGCCGCAGCTCGCAGCGGAGTGGGCAGATGGCCCCGCCCGCATCGTCGACGTCTGCGGTCGCATTCATGCGCTGGACCGCGACCAACGGTGGGAGCGGGTGGAGCGCGCCTGGCGCCTGTTCGTGGAAGGCGTGGGCGCGCAGGCGCCCGATGTCGCCACGGCGATCGAGGCGGCGCACGCGGCCGGTGCCACCGACGAGTTCGTGGAGCCCGTCGTGATCGGCGATGGCAGCGGTCGCATCGCCGCGGGCGACGAGGTCGTCTTCTTCAACTTCCGTCCGGACCGCGCCCGCGAGATCTGCCAGGCGTTGGCCGACCCGGCCTTCGACCGCTTCGATCGTGGTACGCATGGGGTCGCCCGGCTGACCGCGATGACCGCGTACTGGGACGGTCAGCCCGGCGCCATCGCGTTTGCCGAGGATCGGCCCGGCCACGTGCTCGCCGACGCGCTCGAGCAGGCCGGTATCGCTCAACTGCACGTCGCGGAGACGGAGAAGTATCCCCACGTCACCTACTTCTTCAACGGCGGCCGCGAGGGCGAGCACGCCGGTGAGGCGCGGGTGCTGATTCCGTCGCCGCGCGACGTCGTCACGTACGACGAGCGCCCGGAGATGAGCGCCGCGGGCGTGGCGGCGGCGGCGATCGAGGGCATTCGCAGTGGTGACTACGGCTTCGTCATCATCAACTTCGCCAATCCCGACATGGTCGGACATACCGGCAGCATTCCCGCCGTGGTGCGGGCGGTCGAGGAGGTCGATCGGCGCCTTGGCGACGTGATTACCGCCGTGCGCGACGTCGACGGCATTGCCCTGGTCACGGCCGATCACGGTAACGCCGAGCAGATGCTCGAGGCCTCCGGGGCGCCGCACACAGCCCACACGACCAATCCGGTGCCGCTGATCCTGATCGGCTCCGAGCGTGCTCTCGAGGAGCACGGGCGCCTCGCGGATCTCGCGCCGACCATCTTGACGCTCCTCGACGTACCAATTCCGTCCGAGATGTCGGGCGACGTCCTCGTCAGCTCGACGCCGACCGACTGAGTCGGCAGCGGCGTGCCATGACGCGGTGGACCCCGCGTCTCTGGCGCCCTGTAACCGCGACTCTTCGGAGCGGGGCGAGTCCGGTGACGCTGGCCGGCGGCTACATGCCGAACAGCAGGCGGTCGCCGAACTGCGGCGGCAGGCCCGCGTCGACGATCTCGCGCGCCGTTGCGGCGGCGTCGTATTCCGTGCGGCGGTACTCGACGCGCACCGGCTCGCCGTCGTCGATGTCGAGCACGAGATAGGACGCGCGACTATCGCCGTCCCGCGGCTGTCCGACGGAACCCGGGTTCGCGAGCAGGCGAACATCGTCGGGCAGGATCTCCTCCCGGCCGGGGGGAGCGTGGCCGCCGGTGACGCGATCGCCGAGGCTGCGGGCGGACATCGGCACGTGGGTGTGTCCGACCAGGACGACCTTGGCGTCGGGGACGTAGGAGAGCGCAATGGCCGCGCCGGGTCCATCGATGACGTATTCCCAGATCGGGTCGCGTGGCGAGGCGTGGGCAAGGGCGATGCGTCCAACGGTCGCCGTCGGCTCGAGCGTGTCGAGCCAGGCCTCCTGCTCCGGGCCGAGCACCTCCCGCGTCCAGCGTGCCGCACGACCGGCGTCGCCGCCAAAGCGCTCGACGTTGACCTTGCCGAGGACCGCCAGATCATGATTGCCGGCGAGCACGACGGCGGCGGCATCGCGCAGGCGATCGATGCACTCGTTCGGACGTGCGCCGTAGCCCACGATGTCGCCGAGGCACCACAGCTCGTCGTAGCGGTCGCCCTCGGCGGCCAGAACCGCTTCGAGCGCGTGCAAGTTGCCATGGACGTCGGAGAGGACAAGCGCGCGCATTCCCCGGGAGGATAGGCGACGGGGCCGCGTCGGCGGCCACGAGTAGACTGGAGGCATGGACCAGAACGAGCAGCCCGACCGCCAGCTGAACATCCACTTCACGCCGGAGGAGATGGCCGGGCATTACGCCAACTTCGCCAACGTGTCCCACTCGGACTACGAGTTCACGATTACGTTCGCCCGCGTGGATCACGAGTTCGATGGGCCCGAGATCCCCGGCGTCGTCGTCAGTCGCATCAACCTCTCGCCCCAGTTCATGGGCGAGCTCCTCGATGCGATGCAGGACAACTGGGATAAGTTCACCGCCCGCGAGAGCATCCGCGACCTGCCCGAGGTCGATGCGGATCATCCCGAGGCCTAGCCTCGCTTCGGCTCGTCGTCGTCGGCAAGGCCCGCGGACCGCTGGCCGACGCGGCTGCGGATTACGAGGCGCGGATCGCGAAGCTCGCCCGGTTCGACGTGGTCGAGGTGCGCGATGAGCCACTGGATCGCGGTACGCCGACGGAGATCCGCCAGCGTGAGGGCGACCGCATCCTCGCCGCTACGGAGGGCCACCGGCTGATCGCCTTTGATCTCGGCGGGCGGGAGCTCACCTCCGTCGCTCTCGCCGAGCGGGTGCAGCAGTGGGAGGAACAGGCGCCGCAGCGCACCGCGTTCGTGATCGGTGGGGCCGAAGGCCTCTCGCCTGCCGTCCGCGAGCGGGCCGAGCAGTCGCTGGCGCTGGGCGCCATGACGCTCCCGCACCAGCTCGCCCGCGTGGTTGTTGCCGAGCAGCTCTATCGAGCGCTGACGATCAACCGCGGGCTGCCGTACCACCGCTGACGGCACCGCCGCCGGTTCGGTGGGCCTTTGCGACGATGCGCGTGTGTCCGATCCGATCAGCGATCTCCATGCCGCCATCGCCGCAGCCGTCGCCGGTCTGACCGGTGGCGAGGTGCCGGAGCTCGCCCTCGAGCGTCCGGCCAACCCCGAGCACGGTGACTACGCGACCAGCGTCGCGATGCGGCTTGCTCCCGTGCTCTCGCGCAAGCCGCGGGAGATCGCCGAGGAGCTTGCTGAGGCGATTCGCTCCCTCGGCA
>JBIIFR010000011.1:0-11065 GCA_044237215.1 Gaiellales bacterium | reverse complement strand
CATCGGCCGAGACGGTGCCGAGCCGGTCGAGCAGGCGGCGGTAGGTCTGCCAGGTGTGTCCGTGGAAGGTGTCGCCCGTGGCGTCGGCGTTGGCCAGTACGAGCGGCTCCCACGCGACGACGTGGTAGTCGGCTGCGATCAGCCACTCGGGAATGCGCCGGCCCGCATCGAAGTGCTCCTTCGTCGCGCACCACGCCTGCTTGACGCGCTCGGCGAGGGCGGCGTCACCGATGCCCCACGAGGCGGTGGCCCAGTCGGTGTCGCAGACCAGCAGCGCACCACCGGGCTTGAGGACGCGCGCGATCTCGCGCAGCGCGCCAACGGCGTCCGGCACGTACTCGATCACCTGCACGAGAGTGGCCGCGTCAAACGTCGCGTCCGGGAAGGGGAGATCGTTGGCCTCGCCGTCGGCGACCTCGATTGCGACGCCGGCTGCGCCGGCCTCGGCGACGGCGCCGGCCCGCATGGCGGGGGCGGAGTCGACGGCGGTGACGCGGGCGCCGCGCAGGGCCAAATCGCGTGCGTAGATGCCGGGCCCGCTGCCGACGTCGACGATCGCAGCACCCTCGATCGGGCCGAGCAGGTCGATCTGCGCCCGCCGGATCGCGACCACGTCGGCC
The DNA here is from genome assembly GCA_044237215.1 of Gaiellales bacterium. GTDB lineage: Bacteria > Actinomycetota > Thermoleophilia > Gaiellales > F1-60-MAGs149 > F1-60-MAGs149. The sequence continues at coordinate 10,445 of JBIIFR010000011.1, read as the reverse complement.
GTGGCGTAGGCGCCGACGATCCGCTCGACCGCCTCTGGCGTATCCCAGGTGGAGCCGGCGCCGTGCGCGGGACGGGGGGTAGAGGCACTCACCCCGGTAGGCTACCGCCGTGTCCACGAAACCGCAGATGCCGCACCGCGACAGCTTCCCGGTCTTCCGTGGGATCACCACGCGCTGGATGGACAACGACGCGTACGGGCACGTCAACAACGTCGTTTACTACGCGTGGTTCGACACCACCGTCAACGCGTACCTGATCGAGCACGGCGTGCTCGATCCAAATGCGGGCGACGTCGTCGGTGTCGTGGTCGAGACGCTCTGCCGGTACCACGACTCGGTCTCATTCCCCGAGCCCGTTGAGGCCGGCCTGCGCGTCGAGCGCATCGGCACCAGCAGCGTCCGCTACGAAATCGGCATCTTCAAGGTCGGGGCCGAACTGGCCAGCGCCGACGGCCATTTCGTCCACGTCTACGTGGATCGCGAGACACGCCGACCGGTGCCTGTGCCGGATGCCGTTCGCGCGGTGCTCCTTCCGCTCACGGCCGACCGGCCGTAATCTTCCGCGCAGCGAAGTATTCGGCGACAGCGTTCGCCGCCACGGAAAGGCCGGGACATGCCACTCAAGGAGCGCATCAGCGCATTCGACGGACTCGACATCACGCCGGAGCAGCGTGAGATCCTCGAGGCGATCCGCGAATTCGTCGACCGGGAGATCATCCCCGTCGCCAAGGAACTCGAGGCGAAAGACGAGTTTCCGACCAAGATCGTCGAGGGCCTGCGCGACATGGGCGCCTTCGGCATGCGCATTCCGACCGAGTACGGCGGCCTCGGCCTCGACCTCGTCACCTACGCGCTTGTGATCGCCGAGCTGACCCGCGGGTGGATGGCGGTCTCCGGCATCGTCAACGGCCAGTACATCGTCGGCGGCATGATCGCCGCGCACGGTAGCGAGGAGCAGAAGGCCAACTACCTGCCGCGGCTCGCCGCCGGCGAGATTCGCTCCTGCTTCTCGATGACGGAGCCCGGTGCGGGCTCGGACGTGCAGGCGATCATCACCACGGCTGAGCGCGACGGCGACGAGTTCGTCATCAACGGCTCCAAGATGTGGGTCACGAACGGCGACCGCGCCTCCGTGATCGCCCTGCTCGTCAAGACCGATCCCGCTGCCGATCCGCGCCACAAGGGCATGACGGCGCTGCTCGTGGACAAGCTCCCGCAGGTCGCGGAGCAGAACGGCCTGACGGTCTCGCCGCCGCTTGGCAAGCTCGGCTACCACGGCGTCGAGTCCGTCGAGTTCGCCTTCGACGACTTCCGCGTGCCCGTTTCGGCCGTGCTCGGCGGCGAGGACAAGATCGGCACCGGCTTCTACCAGATGATGTCGGGCATCGAGACGGGCCGCATCAACGTCGCCTCGCGCGGCCTCGGCATCTCGCTGCGCGCCCTCGAGCTGTCGCTCGAGTACACGCAGCAGCGCGAGGCCTTCGGCAAGCCGATCGCCTACCACCAGCTGATCCAGAAGAAGATCGCCGACATGGCCACGCGCATTGAGGCGTCGAAGCACCTGATTCTCGCCGCGGCGCGACGCAAGGACTCCGGCCTGCGCGCCGATATCGAGGCCGGCATGGCCAAGCTCTACGCGACGGAGACCTGCCAGCGCTGTGCCGAGGAGGCCATGCGCATCTTCGGCGGCTACGGCTATTCGACGGAGTACGAGGTCGAGCGCCTCTACCGCGACGCGCCGCTGATGATGATCGGCGAGGGCTCCAACGAGATCCAGGAGACGATCATCGCCAAGGGCCTGCTCAAGCGGCACGAGCTGATCTGATCGCACGGCAAGTTTGGATCCGGATCCAGAATTGCCTGAAATCGGCAGATTTGGATCCGGATCCAGAATTGCCTGAAATCGGCAGATTTGGATCCGGATCCAGAATTGCCGTCGTGGCGGCAGATGGGGCCACGTTGGCAGATTGCATGCAAACAACCGGTAGCGATCGCTTGCATTCGGGTTGCAGGTCTGGTTTTGTACGCAATTGATGGCAAGCGCGCAGATCACGATCGCCGGGACCAGCGCCGAGCGCGTCTACGACGACCTGCGCGCGGCGATCATCGGCGGCGAGTACGCGCCCGGTGAGCGACTGCGCGCGGAGGCGCTGGCCACCCGCTTCGGCACGTCCCGCACGCCCGTTCGCGAGGCGCTGATGCTGCTCGAGGGCGACGGACTCGTCGAGATCGAGCCGCGCCGTGGCGCCGTCGTCCGCAGCTTCGACCCCGCCGACCTCGTCGACCTCTACGAGGTGCGCGCACTGCTGGAGGCGCGCGCGGCCGGACTGGCCGCGGCCCGCATCATGCCCGCCGACCTCGCCCTGCTCGAGGGCACCTGCGCACGAGCCGAGGGGCTGACGGGCACCAGTGGTCGCACCATCGACACGCTGATCGCCGCGAACGAGGACTTCCATCGAATCCTGATCGAGGCGGCAGGCAGCCCGCGCCTGAGCGCCGCGCTGCGGACCGTCGCGGGCATCCCGCGGCCCTTCAAGACCGTCTTCTGGAACGACGCCTCCGCACGCGCGCGATCGCTCGCCGCGCACCGCGAGATCATCGCCGGCCTGCGCGCCGGCTCGACCGACCGAGCCGAGAGCGCCATGCGGCTGCACGTGCTGAACGCAAGGGATTTCCTGACCGAGGTGATACGTGAACGAGACTGAGACCAACGAGAGCGGCCCGCTCGAGGGCGTGCGGATGATCGAGTTCGGCCAGTTGCTGGCCGGCCCGTACTGCGCGTCGCTGATGGCCGACTTCGGCGCCGAGCTGATCAAGGTCGAGGCGCCGCCGAAGGGCGACCCCATGCGCGTCTGGGGTCGCGAGCAGGTCAACGACCACACGCTCTGGTGGCCGAGCCTGGCCCGCAACAAGAAGGTCATCACGCTGAACCTGCGCGAGGCCGAGGGACAGGAGCTCGCGCTCCAGCTGATGGCCAAGGCCGACGTCGCCCTTGAGAACTTCAGCCCCGGCACGATGGAGAAGTGGAACATCGGGCCGGAGACGGCGCTCGCCAAGAACCCGCGCCTGATCTACGCCCGCGTCTCCGGTTACGGCCAGACGGGGCGCTACCGCGACCGCGTCGGCTTCGCCGCCGCCGGCGAGGCGATGGGCGGCCTGCGCTACTTCAACGGCTACCCCGACCAGGCGCCGCCGCGCTCGGGTATCTCGCTCGGCGACACGCTGGCCGCCAAGCAGGCGTTCGAGGGCATCCTGATGGCGCTCTACTGGCGTGACGCGCGCGGTGGTGGCAAGGGCCAGGTGATCGACGCCGCGATCGTCGACGCGTGCTTCGCCATGACCGAGTCGACGATCACCGAATACGGCCTGACCGGTGCGATCCGCGAGCCCTCCGGCTCGTACCTGTCGAAGATCGCGCCGTCGAACGTGCACAAGTCGAAGGACGGGAAGTGGGTCGTGATCGCCGCGAACCACGACTCGCTGTGGAAGCGCCTCGCGGTGCTGATGGGCAAGCCCGAACTCGCCGAGGACGAGCGCTATGCCACGCATCGCGCCCGCGGCGAGCGGGAGCACGAGCTGTACGCGATGCTCGACGAGTGGGCGGCCGGCTACACGGCCGCCGAGCTCGACTCGATGCTCGCCGAGGCGAATGTGGTGTCCGCCGGGGTCTACTCGGCGGCCGACATGTACGACGATCCGCACTTCCGCGAACGCGGGCTGATCGTGGATCTAGAGGACCCCGAGATCGGCACCATGCCGGTCCCGGGCATCACGCCGAAGCTCTCCGTCACGCCGGGCCACATCAAGTGGGGCGGCAAGTGGGAGGTCGGTGCAGATAACGAAGAGGTCTGGTGCGGACTGGTCGGGCTCTCACAGAGTGAGCTCGGTCGCCTGCAAGAGGCTGGGATCGTCTAGCGTAATGACCTGCAAGAGGAGAGAAAGGACGGAACCGTGGCGTATCGCCTAGGAGTGGACGTCGGTGGAACCTTCACCGACCTGTTCCTCGTCAATGATGAGGACGGAACACAGCATCGGGTGAAGACCCCGTCGACGCCGAGCGACCCTTCCCAGGGTGTGCTCAACGGTGTCGCACGCATCTGCGAGACGGCGGGCATCACGCCCGGTGATCTCGGCAACATCATGCACGGCACGACCGTCGCAACGAACGCCGTGCTCGAGGGCAAGGGCGCACGCGTCGGTCTGATCACGACGCAGGGCTTCCAGCAGATCCTGCATCTGGCGCGCTCGCAGACGCCGGGCCCCCTCGCGGGCTGGATCATCATGCAGAAGCCCGAGCCGCCGGCGACCCTCGCCGACACGCGCGAGGCCGTCGAGCGCATGGGGCCGCGCGGTGAGACCGTCGTCCCCGTCGACGAGCAGCAGGTCGAGGCGATCGTCAAGAACCTCGTCGAGAGTGGCGTGGAGTCGCTCACCGTCGGCCTGATCAACTCGTACATCTCGAACAAGCACGAGAAGCAGATCGGCGACATCGTCGAGCGCCTCTACCCGGGCTTCCCCGTCACCCTGTCCTCGGACGTGGTGCCGGAGTTCCGCGAGTACGAGCGCACCCTGACGGCCTGCATGAACTCGTTCGTGCGCCCGAAGGTGCAGGCGTACGTCGACCGGCTGGACGAGGAGCTCAAGAAGGGTGGCGCGACCTGCGACATCAACATCCTGCGCTCCGACGCCGGCCTGATGACGACGCGCGAGGCGGGTCGCAACCCGATCTACGGCGTCCTCTCCGGTCCGTCCGGCGGTGTCGCCGGTGCGCTGGCGGTCTCCGTCCGCGCCGGGCATCCGAACATCCTCACGTTCGACATGGGTGGCACGTCGACCGACGTGGCGCTCTGCGAGAACGGTGAGCCCACGATCGGCCGCGACACCACCATCGGGCAGTTCCGCCTGAAGGTGCCGTCGATCAACGTGCACACCGTCGGCGCAGGTGGCGGCTCGATCGCCCACGTGCCGGAGCTGACGAAGGCCCTCCGCGTCGGTCCGCAGTCCGCGGGCGCCGAGCCGGGTCCCGCGGCGTACGGCAAGGGCGGCACCGAGCCGACCGTGACCGACGCCAACGTCGTCGTCGGCCACCTCCCGCCGCGCCTCCTGGGCGGCGAGATGATGCTCGACGTCGAGGGCAGCCGGAAGGCCGTCGCCAAGATCGGTGAGGCCATCGGCCTCGAGACCGAGGCGGCTGCCGAGGGCATGCTCGCGATCGTCAACGAGAACATGGCGGGCGCTCTGCGCCTCGTCTCCGTGCAGCGTGGCTACGACCCGCGCGACTTCGCGCTCGTCGCCTTCGGCGGCGCTGGTCCGCTGCACGCCAACGCGGTGGCCGAGCTGATGGGGTCCTTCCCCGTCATCGTGCCGCCGAGCCCGGGTCTGCTCTGCGCGATCGGCGATCTCGTCGCCGAGTTCCGCAACGAGTTCGCCCAGACGATCGTGACGCCGATCGAGGACGTCAAGGCCGAGGATGTCGCCTCGGTGCTCGAGGGCCTCGGAACGCGCACGCGCGACTGGATGACCTCCGAGGGCATCGCCGAGAGCGGTCAGCGGATCACGTACCTGGCGGACATGCGCTACGTCCTCCAGGGCTACGAGATCTCCGTGCCCGTCAACATGGACGACGTCAAGGCCGGCAAGCTCGATGGCCTCGGCAACACGTTCGACGCGATGCACGAGCAGCTGTACGGCTTCAAGATGGACGACGCCAAGCAGGAGATCGTGAACCTCCGCTGCATCGGCAACGGCGCGGTCCCGACGATGAACTTCCCGTCGGCCACTCCGTCCGCCAATGACGGTTCGAACGCGATCGTCGAGGACCATGAGGTCGTGTTCCAGGGCAAGAAGGTCCCGACCAAGATCTACGACCGCTCCAAGATGATCCCGGGCGCCACGTTCGACGGCCCGGCCATCGTCACGGAGTTCGATTCGACGACAGTCGTCCTTCCCGGCTACACGGCCGAGATGGACGAGTTCTACAACATCCTGATCAATCCGAAGGCCTAGGGAGGAGGACTCATGGCAGCTACCACAGACGAACTCCGCATCGCGGACATCCCGACCGGGGTCGAGATCGACCCGGTCACGCTCGACATCATCGAGGGCGCGCTCAAGAGCGCCCGCTATGAGATGGACGCCGTGCTCTTCCGCTCGGCGATGAGCCCCGTGATCCGGGAGCAGCACGACGAGTTCCCGATGATCACGGATCCCCGCGGCCGCATGGTCGTGGGGCAGTTCGGCGCCTACATCAACGAGATGATGGCCGACTGGGACCAGGGCATCTACGAGGGCGACGTGATCCTCTGCGCCGACCCGTTCAAGTGCTCCGGCTCCATCTCGCACACGAACGACTGGCTCGTGCTCGTCCCGATCTTCCACTCGGGCGAGCTCGTCGGCTGGTCCTCGCAGTTCGGCCACATGATGGACGTCGGTGGCCGCCTGCCGGGCTCGCTGCCGACGAACGCCAAGACGATCTACGACGAGGGGCTCATCATCCCCCCGATCAAGGTCGTCCAGCGTGGCGAGATCCAGAAGCCGGTGCTCGACCTGATCCTGAACAACATGCGCAACGCGGCCATGAACCGGGCCGACCTCTTCGCTCTCGTGGCTGGCTGCCGCGCGGGTGAGAAGCGCGTGCAGGAGCTGTGCGATCGCTTCGGCAAGGAGATCTACCTGGCCGCGTGTCAGGCACTGCTCGACCGCACGCATGCGGCCATGAAGCAGCTGATCCACTGGGCCATCCCGGAGACGCCGCAGACGTTCGAGGACTACGTCGACGACGACGGTCTGGGCAACGGTCCGTTCAAGATGAAGCTGACGATCTGGCGAGAGGGCGACCACGCCTTCTTCGACTGGACCGGGACAGATCCCCAAGCCATGGGGCCGGTGAACTTCTACCTCTCTGAGGGCATGTTCAAGATGTTCATCGGCATCTACCTGATCATGGTCAACGACCCGCAGATCTTGTTCAACGACGGCTTCTATCCGTTGCTGCACATCATCCTGCCTGAGGGCTGCCTCCTGCGTCCGAGGTTCCCCTCGGCGCTTGGCTGCCGCACCCACGCGCTGGCGCGTCTGTTCGACGTGCTCGGCGGTGCGCTCTGCAAGCAGGCTCCGGAGATCAACACCGCGGCGGGCTATGGCACGTCGCCGTACATGCTCTACTCGGGTTGGGGCGAGAAGGGCGAGTTCTTCTTCGCCATGGAGATCCTCTACGGCGGCATCCCCGGCCGTCCGATCGGCGACGGCATGGACGGCCACTCCTGGTGGCCGCTGTTCGAGAACATTCCGACCGAGTACCTCGAGACGTACTACCCGCTGCGCGTTGACGGGTACACGACGATCACCGACTCCGGCGGTCCGGGCCTCCATCGTGGTGGCAACGGCGTCGAGAAGCGGTACATCTACCTCGAGCCCGGTCAGGTCTCGATCCATGATGATCGCTGGCTGACCCGCCCGTGGGGCGTGCTCGGTGGCCTCCCTGGTGGACGCTCCGAGAAGATCCTCAAGCGCGCTGATGGCACCGAAGAGCGGCTGCCGTCGAAGTGCGACGAGGTGCAGGTCGAGCCCGGCGACATGCTGGTCTACCGCACCGCCGGTGGCGGCGGCTGGAAGGATCGTCTCGACCGTCCGGTCGAGGTCGTCCAGAAGGACGTCTCCTACGGCCTCGTGTCGGCGGCCTACGCCAAGGAGGGCTACGGCGTCGTCATCAACGAGGACGGCTCCGTCGATGAGACTGCCACGGCAGCCGAGCGGGAGCGTCAGCGCACGGAGCGCGGCGACGCCCAGGCCTTCGACTACGGCCCGCCGCTCGAGGAGGTCATCGCCAACTGCCTGGCCGAGACCGGTCTCGAGCCGCCGACCCCCGCAGTGCCGCTGCGCTGGTCGCCGCTCGAGTCGGGTGAGGATGCCCAGAAGCGGGTCCGCGAGGCCGACGGCATGTCGCCGGAGATGGTCAAGACCTGGTGAGTACGCACGGACAGGATACCGACGCGTTCTACGCAGAACGCGGATTTGGGAAGGCCGCCGGCTTTGGCCGGCGGCCTGTTCTGGTCGTTGTCGACCTCCAGAAGGGGTTCACGGATCCGGCGTCGCCGCTCGGCGGCGACTACACGGAGCTCGTGGCGGAGAACCGCCGACTCATCGACGTGTGCCACGCGAAGGGCGCGCCGGTGGTCTTCACGACCGTCTACTACGACGAGGCTCCGGCCCAGGCCGCAGCGGTCTTCCAGGCGAAGGTTCCGTCGCTGCTCGTGCTCAAGGCCGGCTCGGATTGGGCGGAGATCGACGAGCGGCTCGGCATGGACGAGCGAGACACGCTCGTCGTCAAGCAGTTCGCGTCCGCCTTCTGGGGGACGACCCTTGGCCCCCTGATGACGTCATGGCAGGCCGATACCTGCATCGTGACGGGCGTGACGACCTCGGGCTGCGTCCGCGCAACCGCGGTCGACGCGCTGCAGCACGGGTTCCGCACGATCGTGCCCCGCGAGTGCTCGGGCGATCGCGCTCCGGGCCCCCACGAGGCCAATCTGTTCGACATGAACCAGAAGTACGCCGACGTCCTCCCGAACGACGAGGTCGTGGCCTACCTGGAATCGCTGCCGGAGCAGAAGCCGGCAATCTGATCGACACGCATCAGGTTCGGTTTGGGGTCCGACCCCAAACCGAACCTGAAACGTCGGTTCCCTAGACGCCTGCGTCGCGCAAGATCGACTGCGCGCGATGCACGACGGGGTAATCCACGAACGTGCCGTCCTCGAGCTTGAAGGCGGAGATGCCCTTTGCCTCGTGCTCGGCGAAGGCGGCGACCACCGTCTGTGCCCATGTGATCTCGTCGGCGCTCGGTGCGAACACCTCGGCCACGACGGGCAGCTGCTGCGGGTGGAGGACCATCTTGCCCTGATACCCGAGGCGCTTGGCCCACTGTGCGGAGGTGCGGGTGCCCTCGTCGTCCTTGAGGCCGAGGAACGGGCCATCGATCGGACCTTCGAGGCCGGCGGCGCGCGCGGCAAGGACCAGCTGGCTGCGCACGTGGAAGAGCTCGTAGCCGTCGGCGGTCAGCTCGATGCCGAGGTCGTGCGCGAGATCGGCCGGGCCGAGCAGGAGCGTGCGTAGGCGCGGGGTGGAGGAGGCCACGTCCGGGGCTGCGAGCACGCCCTTGGCGGTCTCGGCGATGGCGATCAGCCGCACCGCGCCGGCGTCGACACCGTGCTCTGCCTCGAGGGCGTCAAGGCGCGCGGCGACGTGGCGCACCTGGTCGGCCGACTCCACCATCGGCACGAGGATGCCGCTCAGGCGGGGCAGCAGCGGACCGAGCGCAGTCAGGTCGTCGTCGCAGAACGCCGTGTCGACGCCATTGATGCGCACGTGGGCATTGGCACCCTCGACGGACGGGTCGAGCAGCGTCTGTGCGACCACCGCGCGGGCCGCTGCCTTCTCGCTCGTCGCGACCGCGTCCTCGAGGTCCAGACACACGGCGGACGCGCCGATAGCGATCGCCTTCAGCGACCGTACGGGGTCGTTGGCGGAGGCGAACATCAGGGTGCGGATCGGTGCGCTCATAGGGCTTCCTCTGTTGACCGAAGGATTCTATGGAAGTATTGCCGGTGATGAGCGCGCACGCACCTCGGCTGTCCGGTTCTCGCGGTTCGATCGCCGCCGTCGCCGTCAGCTGCGGGGCACTGATGATGGGTGCCTACGCGAATCTCTCGATCGCGCCGATCGCACCGCTCATCCGCGCCGACCTCGGCATCAGCATCACCGGTATCGGGCTGATCACCTCCGCCATCTTCCTCGGTGCCGCGGTGGCGAGCACGCCTGCCGGCCACCTGACCGATCGAATCGGTGCCGTACGGCTCCTCGCGCTCGCGATGGTCGCCGTCGCGGTGACCGAGCTGGTCGCCGCCGTCTCGCCCTGGGTCTGGCTGTTCGTCGTCGGGATGTTCGGGGTTGGACTCGCCTACGGCTGCATCACGCCGCCGACCAACGTGATCGTGCGCGGCGCGGCCGACGGGGCCAACCAGGGGCTCGTGATGAGCGCCAAGCAGATCGGTGTCACGCTCGGCGGGCTGATCGCAGGCCTGACCCTGCCGGAGCTGGCGGAACGCTTTGGCTGGCGCCTCTCCCTGCTCGCCCCCGTCGTCGGCGCCCTCGTCATTGCCGCGCTGGTGGTGGTCAGTCGCGATAACCTCGCCCGCCAGGTCGGGCCGCGCGCCGAGCGCGCGGAGGTCATGGAGAAGCTGCGGATTCGCTACGGGTGGCGCCTCGGCGTCGGCGGGTTTGGCTTTCTGATGGCCGGCGTGCAGCAGGGCTTCATGGCCTACACGACGCTCTTCCTCACCGATGCGCACGGCTACGGGCTCGCGATCGCCGGCGTGTCGTTCGCCGTGATGATGGTGGGCGGCACCGTCGGCCGTCTCGGCTGGGCGGTGATCTCCGACCGCTGG
>JBIIFR010000266.1:0-2986 GCA_044237215.1 Gaiellales bacterium | reverse complement strand
CGAAATAGAGCAGCATCCACGCGATCGCGACGATCGACAGGATGATCACGATGCTCTGGTTGTCGCGGAACTGACCGAACGCGATACCCGTGTTCCAGGTCTTCGTGAACTGGAGGAACGGCAGCACCTCGAACGGGTCATTCGCCGAGAAGTTGTCGCGCGCGATCTTCTTCGTCAGCTGGTCGGCCGCGACCGTGACGAGCATGATGACGGCGAACACCGTCCAGTGGAGGGCATCGGCCGGCTGGCGCAGCGGCCGGGTCGGATCGGCCGCGGGAGTCGGCGACGAAGCCGACACGGGACTAGCGGCGCTCCGCGGTGCTCTGGCACTCGATGCAGCGCGCGCTGGCCGGAAGCGCTGCGAGGCGCTGGTCCGGGATCGGCTGACCGCAATCGACGCAGTTGCCGTAGGTGCCAGCCACCAGGCGCTGCAGCGCGGCATCGACCTCGTCGAGACTGGCCTGCAGGTCCTGCTCCATGCCCTCGTCGAGCTCGTTGCCGATCGCCTCGACGGCATCGTCGGAGCCCGCACCGAGCCGCTCGGCGCTATCGCGCCCTGGGTCAACGAGTTCGCCGCGCACGTGCGCCAGATCGCGCAGAAGACGACTGCGCTCGGCGTCGAGCGCGGTCTGGGCGGTAGCGGTATCCATGCCCGAACCGTAGCGCCGCGCACCGGGCACGGCGGCGCTCAGTGGAGGGTGATCTCCTCACGGAAGAGCTCGCGCTCCTCCGTGTGCTCGTCTCCCTCATCCGCGACGTCGAGCTCATCGAGGACGGCCTCGGCGGTCTGGAGGAAGGCGCGGTAGCGCACCTGGAGCTCGCGGCCGCGCTGCTCGATGCCCTGCGTGTCGCGCCAGACGGCGGCGCGCTGATGGTGCGCCTCGCCGAGGATCTCGCGCGCCTCCTGCTCGGCCTCGCGGATGATCTGGGCGGCCTCCTTGCGGGCGGCCTCCTTCTGATCCGCGGCGTTCTTCTCGGCGCTGACGAGCGTGCGGCGAAGGAGGTCCTCCATCTCGCGGACGCGACGGACTTCCGTCTGCATGTCCTCGACCTGGTCGCGCAGGTCGACGCGCTCCTGCCAGAGCTCTTGATATGCGTCGACGACCTCCTCGAGCATGTCGTCGACAGCGGGACGCTTGTAGCCGAACAGCCCGCGACGGAGCGGGGTGTGCCGGATCTCTGCGGGAGTGATGGCCATGCTGCGGGCTACGGCGGCATCGGTGGGTCTCCTGCCGAGCGTTGCCAAACGCTTACATCCCGTGACATTCGCGGGCAGTCCGTTCGGCCTCGGGCAGTGGGGGGGTTCCTTCACATGCGCGGGCGATGCACACAGGGCAGACGCCGACCGCGTAAAGTGCGTCTCATGAACTCCATCGCCGTCATGGGGAGCCGGGTCGTCGCGCTCGCACTCCTCCTCTCCCTCGCCCTCGTAGGCACCGCTGCTGCACAGTCCATGAGCTTCGGCACCACCGCCGCCGGACCGAACGATGTCGTCATCGACGCCGCCGGCAACGTCTACACGGCGAACACGACGGCGGGCAGCGTCACCAAGATCACCCCCGCCGGCGTATCCACCACGCTCGGCACCACGGGCAAGGGTCCGATCGGCATTGCCATCGACTCTGCGGGCAACCTCTACACGGCCAACTCCATTGCGGACAACGTGACGAAGCTCACGCCGTCCGGCACCTCCACGATCCTCGGCACGACGGGCGACAACCCGATCGGCATCGCCGTGGACTCGGCCGGCAACGTCTACACCGCCAACTACGTTGCGAGCACGGTGACCAAGATCACGCCTGACGGGGTCTCAACGACACTCGCGGCAACGGGTACACACCCGCTCGGCATCGTGGTCGATGGAAGCGGCAACGTCTACACGGCGAACGAGAAGACCGCCACCGTCACCAAGATCAGCCCGGCCGGCGTCGCCGCCACGCTCGGCACCACCGGCGGCTGGCCGCAGGGCATCGCCCTCGACGGCTCCGGCAACGTCTACACGGCCAACTGGAACTCGCGCAACGTCTCGAAGATCACCCCGGCCGGCGTCTCCACCATCCTCGGTCGTACCGGTCGCCGCCCGATCGGCATCGCCCTCGACACCTCCGGCAACGTCTACACGACCAACAACGGCTCTGCCGATGTATCGCGCATCACCCAGAACGGCACGTCGCAGATCATCGGCCGCACCGGTCGGCGTCCCGTCGGCATCGCGCTCGACACCGCCGGCAACGTCTACACGTCGAACTTCCTGTCCAACTCCGTCACGCAGATCATCCCGCCCATGAACAGCCAGATGAACGTCGTCTCGCTGAGCACGGTGACGGTTGCAGCCCCTGACAACGCGGCCGTCTGGATCATCCCGTTCTACAACGCCGTCTACGCGACCAAGGCCGAGTGCCTCACGAACCTCAAGATCGTCCGCACGCTGCCGGCCCAGGCCGGCGTGGGCGTGCAGAACGTCTCCGAGACCTCCTGCATGGAAGTCGGCAACGTGCCGTACACGTACAACGTTGGCGAGACCGAGATCACCGTCGCGCAGTGGACGACGTTCCTCAACACCGTCGACCCGATGGGCCTCAACCGCTACCGCCTCTGGACCGCCCCGAACGGCTCGAAGGTCTGGCCGCTGTACGGCTCGATCAACCGCACCGCCAAGGCGCTGCCCGGCCGCCACTACTCCGTGGCCTCCGCCGCATGGGCGCAGAAGCCGTTCAACTTCGCCGACTTCACGCGTGCGGCGCGCTTCATCAACTCGCTCCAGAACGGCGAGACGCTATCGACGAAGACCTCGACGGTGACCACTGTCTCCGGTGCCACGCTGAAGACCACGACGTACACCGTACGTCTGTCGAAGCAGACCGAGACCGGCATGTACACGATGAGCGACCGCGCAGCCACGCGTAACCTCACCTCTGGTTTTGCCGTCACGAGCCAGGACGAGTGGATGAAGGCCGCGTACTTCGACCCCAAGGGCGGCGGTCAG
>JBIIFR010000265.1:0-2991 GCA_044237215.1 Gaiellales bacterium | reverse complement strand
CGGCGTCGGTGGTCAGCGTCCACGTACACGCGTCGTCGTCGTAGACGGCGCTCGCGATCGGGGTGCTCAGGCGCGTCTTGGCGTACAGGTCCTCCTCACGCATGCACGTCTTGAGGTACTCGAGGATCTCCTCGTGTCCGGCGTACGTCTTCGTCCAGTCATGGTTGCGCTTGAACGAGAAGGAGTAGAGGTGCGAGCCGATGTCGCAGGCCGCACCGGGGTAGGAGTTGTGGAACCACGTGCCGCCGACCTCGGGTGCGGCCTCGTAGATCGTGAACGACGTGAGGCCCGCCTGCTTGAGGCGCATCGCCATGCCGATGCCGCTGAAGCCGGCACCGATGATCGCGATGCTGGGGGAATCGCTGCCGTTACGCGGGGTCACAGCGGGGAGTCTACGCGCACTTCGGCGTCACGCTGAGGACGCCGGGCCGTCGATATGCTGCCGCCATCGGCGCGAGTGACGCGCCCCACGCCAGGAGCATCTGATGGATCTCGATCTGCCCGTTGAGTACGAGGATTTCCGCGCTGTGGTGCGCGACTTTGCGGAGACGCGGATCGGCCCGATCGCCGAGGAGCTCGACCGCGAGCATCGCTTCCCGTACGAGATCGTCGAGGAGATGGCCGCGCTCGGGCTGATGGGCATCCCCTTCCCCGAGGCGATCGGCGGTGCGGGTGGCGACACGCTGCTCTACGCCATCGCCGTCGAGGAGCTGACCCGCATCGACGCCTCGGTCGGCGTGACGGTCGCCGCGCACACCTCGCTCGGCGCGATGCCGATCTACCTGTTCGGCACGGACGCGCAGAAGGCGGAGTGGTTGCCGGAGCTCGTCTCGGGCCAGCGCCTCGCGGCCTTCGGTCTGACCGAGCCCGAGGCCGGCTCGGATGCGGGCAGCCCGCGGACGCACGCCGAGCTCGAGGACGGCCAGTGGCGCGTCAACGGCTCGAAGATGTTCATCACCAACTCGGGTACCGACATCACCAAGTGCGTGACGATCACGGCTCGCACGGGTGACGGCGAGATCTCGAACCTGATCATCCCCAACGGCGCGCCGGGCTACACGCAGAGCGCGCCGCTCCACAAGATCGGCTGGCACGCCTCCGACACGCGCGAGCTGACGTTCGCCGACGTGCTGGTGCCGGAAGACAATCTCCTCGGCCCGCGCGGCATGGGCTTCAAGCAGTTCCTGCAGATCCTCGACGGCGGGCGCATCTCGATCGCCGCGATGGGCCTCGGCACGATGCAGGCGGCCTACGACCTCTCGCACGCCTACGCCCTCTCCCGCAACCAGTTCGGCAAGCCCATCGCGAAGTTCCAGGCGATCCAGTTCAAGCTCGCCGACATGGCGGTCGAGCTCGCGGCGGCGCGCGCCCTCGTCTACCGCGCGGCGTGGCTGAAGGATCAGGGCCGACCGTTCGCCCACGAGGCGGCGATCGCCAAGCTCTATACCGGCGAGGCTTCGAACCGCGCGGTCAACCAGGCCGTCCAGATCCACGGCGGCTACGGCTACATGGACGAGTACCCGATCTCGCGGATCTACCGCGACCAGAAGGTCCTGGAGATCGGCGAGGGCACCAACGAGGTCCAGCGCCTCGTGATCGCCCGTAGCCTCGGTCTCTAGCTCGTTTGGAGCAGATTTGGATCCGGATCCAGATTTGCCAAAAATGTGCAGATTTGGATCCGGATCCAGATCTGCACGTTTCGCTCAGACGGGCTCGATGGCGGCGATCAGGGCGCCGGCGTCGATGAAGGCACCCTGCTCGCTGTCGAGCTCGGCGACGGTGCCGGCGAAGGGCGCCTCGAGACGGTGCTCCATCTTCATCGCCTCGAGCACGGCGATCAGCTCGCCCTCGGCGACCTGCTGACCCACGCCGACGGCGAGGGAGAGGACGACGCCGGGCATCGGGGCGATCAGGCGTCCGTCGCCGCTGCCCGCCACGGCGGTCCAGTCGGGCGACTGCGGGACGGGGAAGCGCGCCGTCGAGGCCGTGCCGAGCCGCCAGGCGCCGGCGAACGCACCACGCGGGGTGCGGCGCACAGAGAGGGGCGGGTGGTCCTCGAGGAAGGCAGTGGTGGCGGTGCCGGCCCGCACCTCGGGCTGGCGCACGAGCCAACGCAGGAACGGCAGGTTGGTGATCACGCCCGCCACGCGCGTGGCGTCGAGTGCGGCGGTCAGGCGGGCGAGCGCCTCCTCGCGCGTGGCGCCGTGTGCGATCAGCTTGGCGATCATCGGGTCGTAGCTCGAGGGGATCTGGTCGCCGGCACTGATGCCGAGGTCGATGCGGATGCCCTCGGGCAGGTCGAGCTCGCGTAGGAGGCCGATGCGCGGCAGGAACGTGAGCGGGTCCTCGGCGTAGAGGCGCACCTCGATCGCGTGACCGCTCGGCGTCGGCGCGGCGGGCACGTGGCCACCGTCGGCGATGCGGATCATCTCCGCGATCAGGTCGATGCCGGTGACGAGTTCGGTGACCGGGTGCTCGACCTGAATGCGCGCGTTCAGCTCGAGGAACCAGATCTCAACGCCCGTGACGAGGAACTCGGCGGTGCCGGCACCGCAGTAACCGGCCGCGCGGGCGAAGGCGATCGCCGCAGCGTCGAGCCGGGCGCGCAGCGCATCGTCGACGACCGGCGAGGGGCTCTCCTCGAGCACCTTCTGGTGGCGACGCTGGATCGAGCAGTCGCGCTCGCCGAGCGAGATCACGCCGCCGTGGGCGTCGGCGAGCAGCTGGATCTCCACGTGATGCGGGCGCTCGACGAGGCGCTCGGCGTAGACGCGGCCGTCACCGAAGGCGCTCTCGGCTTCACGCGAGGCGGCTGCGCGGGCCTCCTCGAGCTCGTCGGCCGAGCGCACGATGCGCATGCCACGCCCGCCGCCACCGGCCGCGGCCTTCAGCAGCAGGGGGTAGCCGACGAGCTCGGGGTCGCCCTGCGGCAGCACCGGCACGCCAGCGGCCTCGGCGATCGCCTTGGCCTCCAGCTTGTCGCCGGCGCGG
>JBIIFR010000264.1:0-2995 GCA_044237215.1 Gaiellales bacterium | reverse complement strand
CCCGTCCCTCGGCGGCTGCCTCGGCCATGGCGATGATGATGCGTCGCGCACGATCGACCTCTTCGGGCAACGGCGAGAAGACCTCGTTGGCGATCTGGATCTGGGAGGGATGGATCGCCCACTTGCCGTCGTAGCCGAGCGCGGCGGCGCGGCGGCAGCTCATGCGATAGCCGTCCGGATCACTGAAGTCGCCGAACGGACCGTCGATCGGTCGCAGGCCATTGGCGCGGCACGCCACCAGCATCCGACTGAGCGCGAAGTGCCAAGGGTCGCCCCAGTGCATGGCTCGCTCGCCACTCTCATCGGCGTCCGTCAGCACCGCGTACTCCTGCGTGACGCCGCCGATCACCGTCGTGCGGGCTCGTGTCGAGGCGATGTAGTCACCGACGCCGAAGACGAGCGCCTCCAGGCGTGTCGGGCAGGCCTGCGCGATTGCCTCCACGTTGGCCATGCCGGGCGCGGTCTCGATCAGCGCGGTCAGCGGGATCGGGTCGTAGCCGTACGCCTGCTCGATTTGCGAGAGCAGCAGCTCGACGAACTCGAGATCGGCTGGGCGGCCGACTTTCGGGACGAGGATCATGTCGACGCGATTACCGACGGCCTCGACGAGATCCACGACGTCGCGATAGGCCCAGTGCGTGTCGAGGCCGTTGATCCGGACCGACGTGGCCGTCTTGGACCAGTCGTGCGACAGGAGGGCGTCGATGGCGTTCTTGCGGGCCTGAACCTTGTCGTCGGGTGCGACGGCATCCTCGAGGTCGAGGAAGGTCACGTCCGCGCCGGCCTCTGGGGCCTTCTCCAGCATGCGGAGATTGGAGGCGGGGACGGCGAGTTCGGAGCGGTGGAGTCGGTCACGGTTCTGCATACCGACACGGTACGCCACCAATTCATGGACAACCAGCAGGTAATGCGGGAAGATTCATAAGTCAATGGCTATGACACTCTCCCAGCTGCGCACGTTCATCGCGGTCGCCGAGGACGGCTCCGTCCGCGCGGCGGCCGAGCGCCTGCACGTCTCGCAGCCGTCTGTGTCCGGATCCATCGCCGCGCTCAGCGAGGAGGTCGGCGTGCCGCTGACCGAGCGCGACGGCCGCGGCATGAAGCTGAGTCCGGCGGGCGAGGCCTTCCTGCCCCACGCGATCGAGGCGCTCGGCCTGCTCGACCTCGGCACCCGCATGGCCCAGAGCGCGGCCAGCAAGGTGAGTTCCACCGTCCGGATCGCCGCCGTCTACACGGCCGCCGAGTCGCTCCTGCCGCCGCTCCTGCGCGCGTTCCGCGAGGCCCATCCCGACGTCCCGATCCAGCTCGAGATCGGCAACCGCGAGTTCGTCCTGGAGCTCTTGGCCTCACGCGGCGCCGACATCGGCATCGGCGGACGCCCGCCGGAGGATGGCTCGCTGGACGGGACGATCATCGCCCGCAACGAGCACGTCATCGTGGCCGCTCCCGACCACCCGCTGGCCGGTCCGGGCACCGTCTCGGTGCGCGAGCTCGCTGACGAGACGTGGCTCGTGCGCGAGGAGGCCTCCGGTACGCGGCGGCTCGTCGACGAGTACCTCGCCGCCGCGCACATCACCCCGCCGGTCACCACCATCGGCTCGAACTCCGCCGTCGCCGCCGCCGCCATGGTCGGGCTCGGTGTCGGCCTCGTCCCGCTCGTCTCCGTCGAGCACCAGATCGCCTCCGGACAGCTCGTGCGACTGTCCGTTGAGCCGCCGCCGCCGTCGCGCGACTGGTACGTCCTCTTGCCCAGCCGGCGACCGAGCCCGGCGGCCGGCACGCTGGCCGAGTTCCTCAGCGCGCGCTGAGCCGCCGCTCGGGCTCAGCCTGCGCGCAGGAAGGCGGCGATGCGATCGGCCACACGGTCGGGCGCCTCGCAGTGCAGCCAGTGGCCGACGCCCGGCAGCTCCTCGAGGTCGAGGCCCGCGGGGAAGCGCGCCTCGAAGCCGCGGAAGCAGGCGCTGCGGATGCAGCCGTCGGCGTCGCCGTGGAGCATCAGGGTCGGCACGTGCACGTCGCCCGTGCCGGACGCTGCCTCGAAGTCGTCGCGGTACCAGCCGTGCACGGCCTCGCCGACGCCGGGCTGGGCGAGCACGGCCTTGACCGCGGGCCACTCGGCGCGGACGAGCCCCGGCGACCACTCGACATGGATCTGGTCGAGCCAGTTCGGATCGGAGGCGAGCGCCGCCGCGCCGCTCGAGTACGCGAGGATCCAGGCGTAGGCAGCGGTCTTCTGCTCTTGCAGGTCGCGGCGACGCGCGACGAACCCATCGGGATGGGGAATGGCGAGCGAGACGACCCGCGTGATGCGATCGGCGTGGTTCGCGCCCAGGTCGA
Organism: Gaiellales bacterium; assembly: GCA_044237215.1. GTDB lineage: Bacteria > Actinomycetota > Thermoleophilia > Gaiellales > F1-60-MAGs149 > F1-60-MAGs149. Next base: position 658 of record JBIIFR010000264.1, on the reverse strand, counting down.
GGGCGACGCAGCCACCCCAGTCGTGCCCCACGACCGGCACCCGCTCGAGGTCGTAGGTGTCGAGCAGCGCGATCATGTCGTCGGCGACGGCGGCGGAGCGGTAGTCGTCGACCGGACCGGACGGCGCGTACCCCGGTAGGGCGGGGACGAGGCAGCGAAAGCCCGCCCCCGCCAGCCGCTCGACGAGCGGGCGCAGACCGACCGGCGCGTCGGGAAAGCCGTGGAGGACGAGCACGGGATCGCCGCTGCCGACCTCCCACACGGCCAGCTCGCCGCGGGCCTGGACGGTGCGGGGTGCTTCGTCGAAGCCTGGCATCAGACGGCCGAGTAGCCGCCGTCGACCGGGAGGATGACCCCCGTCAGCCAGCGGGCATCAGCGGAGGCGAGGAAGAACGCCGCGCCGGCGATGTCCTCGACCTCACCCAGGCGGGCCATCGGGGTGCGTGCCTCCAGCGTGGCCAGCCGCTCCGGCGCGTCCCACATGTCGCGGGTCATCGCGGTGCGCACCCAGCCGGGAGCGATCGCGTTGACGGTGATCATCTCCGGCGCCAGCTCGATCGCGAGCGTACGGGTGAGCTGTACGACGGCGCCCTTGCTCATGTTGTAGTGGAGGCCGGTCTGGACGCCCGTGATGCCGGCGATCGAGGCGAGGGTGATG
>JBIIFR010000263.1:0-3002 GCA_044237215.1 Gaiellales bacterium | reverse complement strand
GTTGATGGCCTGCGCGCGCGTCCCGCCGAGCTGCTTGGCGGTCGCCTTGGCGCGCGCCATCGAGGCCAGCGCCTCCGTGCGCTCGGCCGGCGCGACTCCGACCCGGGTGAGGTTCTGCGAGAGCGTGCGCGCCGGAGCCGCGGTGGCGGTGACGAGCACGCAGACGAGCACGGCGACGAGCAGGGGGAGGCGGACGAACACGTACCTCAGGCTATCACCGGGTTCCGTGGCCCCGATCCCCGTTACTGCATCGAGACGGTGGCGTCGCCGGCCTCTTCGGCCCCGGGCGCGCCAGCGCCGTCGGCCGCGTTGCCAGCCGGGGCGAACACCTCGAGCTCACCCTTGGCCGAGCCGAGGAAGAACCCCTGCACGTCGGCGGTGGCCCCGGGGTCGAGGCCCGCCACGATGGCGATGCCAGCGCTCGTGATGGTCGTGCCCTCGCGCAGGATCGCCTGCACGATCACCTGCTCCTGGCGGACTTCGGTGTCGTTGGTGATCGTCGCCGTCCAGGTCGTGCCGAACGAGACGTCCTCGGTGACCAGCTGGTTGGTGACGGCAAGGCCGGGGAGCAGCGGCGCGGTGACCGGCGCGCCGGCGACCGTCACCTTCGCCTCGACGGGCGTCCCGGTGATACTGATCTGGTCGTTCACGTAGAGCGCCTTTTCACCTTGGGCCAGCGACGGCAGGTGGATCAGTGTCGCGTCGGCGCCCGGCACGTTGTTGGTGCCGACCTCGGCTCCAGCCGCGTCGAGCAGCTTCACCTCGATCGGCGCCCACAGGAGCCCCGGCCCCGTCGAAGCGACCTCGATCACGACGGCGGCCATCAGGCCATCGTCGGAGGGGATGATCGCGAGGGTCTCGGCCGTGATGCCCTCGGTCTGCTGCACGTCGACGGCCACGACGTCCGCGATCGTCCCCTGTTCGGCACGCAGCTTGGCGGCCTTGTCGAAGGTGCTCTCGCAGCCGCTCAGGACCGCGAGGGCGAGGATGAGCAGCAGGGCGGGGAGGACGCGGCGCATGGTGCTAGCCGAACATGCCCGAGACGAAGTCGCGCGTCGACTGCTCCGTGGGGTCCTCGAACACCTGCTGGGCGAGGCCCTGCTCGATGACGTCGCCGTTGAGCAGATACGCGGCGTAGTCGCCGATGCGCTTGGCCTGGGCGAGGTTGTGGGTGACGATGACGATGGTCAGCGAGCCGGCCAGCTGCACGATCAGCTCCTCGATGCGCGCCGTCGAGCGCGGATCAAGCGCCGAGCACGGCTCGTCCATCAGGATCACCTCGGGGTTGGCCGCCAGCGTGCGGGCGATGCAGAGGCGCTGCTGCTGGCCACCGGACAAGGACAGGGCGTTGCGGTCGAGGTTGTCCTTGACCTCGTCCCAGAGCCCCGCGCGCTGCAGCACGTCTTGCACCGCGGGCATCAGCGAGGAGCGGGAGGGACGCGTCTTGGCCTGCTCGCGCATGGCGAAGGCAACGTTGTCGAAGATCGTCATGGGGAAGGGGTTCGGCTGCTGGAAGACCATCCCGACGCGACGGCGCAGGAGATTGAGGTCGGTGCCGCGGTCGTAGATGTTGCTGCCGTCGAGCTGGACCTCGCCGCTGATGGAGGCGGTCGGTGCCAGCTCAGTCAGGCGGTTGACGCTTCGTAGCAGCGTCGTCTTGCCGCAGCCCGACGGGCCAACGAGGGCCACGACACCGCCGCGCGGGGCATCGATGTCGACGCCGTGGAGAATCTCGTTGCCGCTGAAGGACACGCGGAGTCCCCGGATCGCGATCACGAGGTCGGTGGGGTCGGCGACGTGGGTCGGCTGCCCTGGTGCGGAGGGCGCGGCCGCCGCGTTGGAACCCACCAGCGGCGCCGCGGTCGCCACCGGCACGTCGGCGGCAGTGGTCGGAGCAGGCGGGTCAGCGGCCACGGCGGTGACGGTGGGATCCGTGGGGTCGCCGGCGGCCTTCAGGTCCGCCGTGCGGTCGAGCGAATGGCGCCACTCCTGGCGGACCGCACGCTCGTCGGCGCGATCGTTGCTCGGGGTCTCCATCGGGTCCATCACCGCTTTCCGATCTTGCGCCGACTCAGTCGGATCAGCGCGATGTTGACGAAGAGGATCACGACCATCAGGACGAAGGCCGCGCCATAGGCCGGGCCAGGCGAGTTGCCCTCACCGGCCGGGGACGAGAAGTAGATATAGGTTGTCAGGGTCGAGCCCTCGCTGCGCAGGAAGTCGACGAGGTTCCACGGCAGATACCAGCCGTCGGGCGGTGACTGCAGGACGGCGCCGCCGAGCAGGATCCAGACGATCGCGGTGTCGCCGGCGATGCGGCCGATGCCGAGCACGATGCCGGTGGCGATGCCGGGTCGTGCGCCGGGCACCACGATCCGGCGGATCGTGGTCAGCCGGCCCTTGCCGAGCGAGTAGGACGCCTCGCGCTGCTGGTTGGGTACGCCGAGGATCGCGGCCTGGCTCGAGCGCACGACCGGCGGCAGGCCGATCAGCGCCATCATCAGCGAGGCGCAGAAGAACGACTGCGCCGTGGCCATGCCCGACCCGCCGACGGGGTTCGACAGCCACGACAACCAGCCCTGCGAGAAGATCGCCAGGCCGAACAGGGCGAAGACCACCGACGGCACGCCGAAGATCAGGTCGATCGCCGTGTCGGTGCCCTTGGCCAGCCAGTTGGGCTGGCGGTACTCGGTCAGGAAGATCGCGACGCCGAGTCCGAGCGGGATCGCCACCAGCATGCCGAAGACGATCACGATGAGCGTGCCGATCAGGGCCGGCAGGATGCCGCCCGCCACGCCCTGCTCGAGCGAGCCCGGCGCGGGACCGGTGGTCAGGAAGTCCCACGAGATCGTGCTGAGCCCCTGCCAGATCAGCCAGAGCATGATCACCGCGACGGCGATGAGGAGGATGCCACCGGCGGCGTACGCGGCCGCCACACCACCACGGTCGGAGAGGCGCGTGGGCACTACTGGCCCCCGCCCAGGCGCCGCTCGGCCGAGCGC
>JBIIFR010000262.1:0-3016 GCA_044237215.1 Gaiellales bacterium | reverse complement strand
CCGAGGACGAGCGGGAAGGTCCCCTCGATCTCCGTCACCTGTTGCGTGGGCGGCGTGACGCTCGGCACGTTGCGCGTGTCGAGATGAAACGCGAAGACGGCCTCGATGGGCACGTCGATGTCAATGGAACCCTCAAAGATCGGCATACGCAGAGTATGGCGCCGCAGTGGGGCCGATTACGACTAAGCCGCTGCGTCGGCCTCGAGGATGCGCTTCGTGGTCACCTGCCGCTCGACAAATGACTTCTCCATGAACTTCGCGGCGATGGGCGCGACGAGTCGTCCGGCGGGGCCGCCGGGAAGCTCCCACTCGATGTAGTCGGTCAGCATCGTGCCGCCGCTGGCGGTGGGGGCGAAGCGGTGCTCGTGGCGGAACTTGGCGAAGGGGCCCTTCAGCAGTTCGTCGACGACGAGCGTGGGCTCGGCCAGCTCGGTCACGCGGACGCGCCAGTTCTGGACGCCCGGCAGGGGCTTCATCTTGACGTTCAGCTCGACCTCGCCGCCGACGACGAGGGGGAACTCGCCGATGATGGAGACGAACTCCTGGCCGTCGGACGCGATGCGCGCAGCGTTGCGCGTGTCGAGGTGGAACTCGTAGACGGACTGGATCGGGGCATCGATCTCGATGGAGCGCTCAAAGGTGGGCATGCCCGGAGTATCGCGGAGATCTAGGTCGCGGACGACAGCCGGCGCGCACGCAGCAGCACCGAGTGGGCGTCAGCGCCCGTCGCCTCGAGCCCGACCCACGAGCCCTCCTGCCGCGGATCGACAACCGGCTCGTTCCACGTGCGGCGCGCCTCGCGACGCTCGAAGTCCCAGCCCGCACCGAGCAGGGTGGGGGCGGCGGTGACGACGCGGTCGCGCGTGGCCGCCCACGCCTGGGCGACGTCCTGGCCCAGGGTCTCGGCGCCGAGATCGGTCAGCGAGGCGGCAGCCCGGGCGATTCGCTCGGCGGCCTTGCCCGAGGGGCCGATGCCGATCATCAGCAGCAGCGCGTCCGCGGGTCGAAGGAGCGTGGCGGTCGACGGGCCGATCTCCGCCGCTCCCAGCCAGAGATCGGTCGCGGCCCGGTCGAGCAGGATCGCCTCGGCGGGCAGCTGGCCCTGCTGACTGAGCTGGCGCAGTGCCGCAAGCCCCTGCGCGAAGTCGGGCAGCAGGATGGCACAACCCGCCTGCGCAGCCGGGAGCGGCTGGATGCGGACGCGGGTGCCCTGCGACGACTCGTCGTAGCGACGGGTGGCGAAGCCGGCGCCCGAGCCGGCCAGCGATGACTGGTCCGTGGCAATCGCCGAGACCAGTGGCAGCCGCTCGGCGTTCTCCGGCAGCGGGCCGAGCGTCCAGCCGCCCGCCCGCAGCTCGAGCTCGACGGTGCCAATCGCAGCCGTCGGCTGCACGCGGGCCAGCCACGCCTCGCGCTCGATCGCGATCACGCCGCCCTCGGGCATCGGCGGTGGCGGCGGCACGGTGTTGGGCGTGCCGGCGGGTACGCCGGTCGTGGCGGCCCAGGCGAGCGGGTCCCAGCTCACGCCGGCTCTCGCTGGGCGCGCTTGGCCGCGCGTGCGGCTGCCGCGGCGCCCTTCACCGCCAGCTGGCCGCAGGCTGCATCGATGTCGGCGCCCTTGGAACGGCGCAGCGTGTACGGGATGCGCCGCTTGTCGAGGACGGCCTGGAAGCGCTCGACGCGCTCGGGTGCCGAGGCGTTCAGGCCGGAGCCGGTCGGGTTGTACCAGATGAGATTGACGTGGTGCCCGCCGGGCAGGTGCTTGTAGAGAAGGTCGGCGAGGCGATCGGCCTGCTCCACGCGGTCGTTGACCTGATCGAGCAGGAGGTACTCGACGTAGACGCGCCGCCGGGTCTGCTCGCGGTAGCGCTCGAGCATGCGCATCAGGTCGGCGATTGGGTAGCGCTTGTTGACGGGCATCAGCTCGGTGCGCAGCGCGTCATCGGGGGCATGCAGCGAGATCGCGAGCTTGACCTGCATCGGCTCGGCGATCAGCGCCTCGATACCCGGCAGCCAACCAGCCGTCGAGATCGCAATCGAGCGGGCGCCGAGGCCGAAACCGTCGGGATCGTTGGCGAGATGGCAGAAGCCGAGCACGTTGTCGAGGTTCTGCAGCGGCTCGCCCATGCCCATCATCACGACGTTGCGGATCCGCGCGTTGCGATCGCGCGCGGTGCGCGCGGCCCACAGCAGCTGCTCGTAGATCTCGCCCTTCGTCAGCGAGCGTCCCAGCCCCATCGTCCCCGTCGCGCAGAAGCTGCATTTGAGGGCACAACCGGACTGCGAGGAGAGACAGACCGCGTGGCGATCGCCATGCCGCATCAGGACCGCCTCGGCGGGGAAGCCGTCGTGGGTCGAGAAGCGCGCCTTGACGGTGCCGTCCTGCGAGTACTGCTGCTCCTCGAGGACCAGCTCGTGCACCGGCGCGCGCTCCTCGAGCGCGGTGCGCAGCGCCTTCGGCAGCGTCGAGGCCTCATCCCACGACGTGATGAAGTCGCGGCTGATCGCCTGACGGACCTGATCCGCGCGGTAGTTCGGTGCGCCCTCCTCGGCGAGGACGGCAAGCGCGGCATCGAGATCCATGAACCGAACGCTACCTGTTGCGGTCGTGTCGTCGGGTCGTACGCGGGCGTGTGCTTTTCGCGCCCGCTGGCAGCTAGCCGAAGAAGAGGGTGCCGGTACCCGTGACGGCCGCGGTCGTGGCGCCCGTCGACGTGGTGTCGGTCGTGGCGGGGGCCGTCGTGGCGGGCGGAGCGGTGGTCGCCGGCGGCGCCGTGGTGGCGGGCGGGGCCGTCGTGGCCGGCGGTGCGGGAGTCGGGGCCGGGGCGGGTGCCTGTGTCGTGGTCGGCGCGGGCGTGGTGACCGGCAGGGTCTCAATCGGCTTGGGCTTCGGCTTGGGCTTCGGCTTGGGCTTCGGCTGAGCCGGGACCGTGACGGTCGCCGTCGGTGCGGGCTTGGGGGCTACCGCGACGACGGGCTGGCGCACGCCGGTCAGCCACGAGGTGACGTACTGGTA
>JBIIFR010000261.1:0-3019 GCA_044237215.1 Gaiellales bacterium | reverse complement strand
CACGTCGCCGGCCGCGTAGACGCCGGGCACGTTTGTGCACAGGTGCTCGTCAACGAGGATCGCACCGCGATCATCGAGTTCGACGCCGAGCTCCTCGAGTCCGAGGTTGGCCGTGTTGGCGCGCTGGCCCATGCAGACGATCGCGTGGGTGCCGCGGAAGCTGCGCCCATCTTCCGCGCGGACGGTGACGTGGTCGTCCTCGGCCATGATCTCCACGATCCGCGCGTTCATCTGGATCTCGATGCCGCGACTGAGGAAGCCCTCCTGGATGATCTCTGCGACGTCCTCATCCTCGTTCGGCAGCACCTGGGACCGCGCCGAGAGGAGGGTGATCGTGCTGCCGGAGGAGGCGTAGAACTCGGCGTACTCGCAACCGGTGGCACCGGCGCCGACGACGATCAGATGCTCGGGCGTTTCGCGCTGATCGAGTACGTCGCGGGTGGTGAATACGCGGTCGCTGTCCATGGTGGCGAACGGTGGCAGCCAGGGACTGGCGCCGGTCGACAGCAGCAGGGTGTCGTACTCGACCTCGGCCGTGTAGCCGTCGCACTCGACGTGGATCAGGCCGGCAGCGGCGATCCGGCCGCGCCCGTGGATGATGCGGACCGTGGTCTCTTCGAGCCGGTCGCGAATGCCGCGCGACTGGTGCGTGGCGACCCAGCGGGCGTGGGCGACGGTGCGGAGCATGTCCACGTGCGGCTTGCCGTGCTCGAACGACACGCCGGACTGGTCGGCACGGTCAATCGCGGCCAGCACGGTGGCGGTGGAGAGGAGGGTCTTCGACGGGATCGCGTCGGTCAGCGTGCAGGAGCCGCCGAGGCCGGTGTCCTCGATCAGCGTGACCTCAGCGCCGAGCACGGCGGCGGCGCTGGCGGCGGCGTAGCCGGCGGGACCACCTCCGAGAATCACGAAGCGCATGGCAGAAGCGTACCGCGCTGGGCTGTCCGGACCCGCGCTTCTCGGCAGAACGCGGACGGGACGGCGGATTCCCCCTGTGTCGCACATGTGCTACGGTCGTCACATGGCCACGCGCATCCCGCTCCGCGAGCTGAAGAACCAGTGCTCCGCGATCGTGCGGCGCGCCGAGGCGGGGGAGAGCTTCGAGGTGACCGTCGACGGTCGGCTCTGCGCCGTGCTGTCGCCTGCCCGCCCGCCTGGCCCGCGCACGTTCGTCCCGGTTGCGGAGGTGCTCGAGATGATGGAGGCGATCGAGCGCCTCGGCCCGTTGGGCGACATCCGCGGGGAGATGGCAGCCGGGCTCGATGACACGTTCGAGGATCCGTTCACGCGATACGCCGGTTGGATGGATGCATGACGACTGCGGTGCTCGACACATCCGTGCTGGTGGCACCGCGTGCGCACCTCGTCGAGGTCGTCGGCCGCTTCGACGACTGCGCGGTGTCGGTCGCGACCGTCGGCGAGCTCGAGCACGGTCTGTTGGCGGCCGGGACCGACTGGGAGCTTCGCTTCAAGCGCGAGCTCCTGTATCGACGCGTACGGCAGACGTTTCGCGTTCTGCCGATCGACAGTGCGACGGCGCGCGAGTACGCGAAGTTGTGTTTCATGGTCGGTCGAGCCGGGCGCTCGCATCGCAGCCGCGTCGCCGATCTGCTGATTGCGGCCACTGCCGCCGCGCGCGATTACCCGCTCGTCACGGCCAACGCCGCTGATCTGCGTGGTGCAGAGGGGCTCGTCGAGATCATCTCCATCGGCACGGAGTGACAGTCCGCGGGGAGACCCGCAGCCGTGGCACCCATTATCAACTTCCCATAATCATGATTATCAGGCGTGGCAAAACTCGGCGGGAGGGCGCCAACGACGGCAACCGGCTTCTGCTCCGCCACCGTCACCGCTAGGATGCGCGCATGGGCAGTCTTTCCCCGTGGCATATCGCGCTCGTCGTCGTCGTCGGCTTCCTGATCTTCGGGGTTGGTGGCAGCAAGAAGCTGTTCCGCAAGGGCGCCAATCGCGTCAAGGACACCGGCACCAGCATCAAGGGCGCGGCGCAGGAACTGCAATCCAGCATGGGCGAAGAGGCCAACACCGACTCCGCGATCTACCAGGCGACAGTGGCCGGCAAGGAGAAGGCCGCCGCGGTCGGCAACAGCGCGCTCGACGCCGCCAAGGAGGCCCGTGAGGGCGTTGCCTCGCTCGCCGACGACGCCAAGTCATCGGCCGGCGGCTCCGAGCCGCAGACCGCCGTGGGTCGCGCCACGCGCGCCGTCGCCGATTCCGCGCGCGACATCCGCGAGGGCGTCACGAACGAGGAGCACGAGCCGCAGTCGACGCTCGGCAAGGCCGCCAAGAGCGCCGGCGACGCCGCCAAGTCCCGCGTCGACATGCTCGGTGACACCGCCAACGCCTTCAAGGAGGGCGTCGAAGGCCAGCCCGAACCGGCCGTCGCCGCCGACCCGGCCGCACTCCCTGCCGCCGCTCCTGCACCACCGGCCGATGCCGCCGCGTCTGTACCGCAGGCCGATCCGGCCACCGCACCCGCGCCGCCCGCTCAGCCGACGCCGCCCGCCGACCAGCCCTAGCGCGTGGAGGCCAACGCGCAGGATCGGAAGGCGCTGTTCGAGATCGCGATGGTGCTGTCGCTGGCGCTCGGAGCGGTCGCCGGTGCGATCTTCATCGCCACCTCCCTCCCGCTCCTCACGATCGTCGTCGGTGCGCTCGTCCTGTTCGTCATCGGCTTCACGGTCATCGCCCTGATGGCGTAGGTCCGTTGCGTGCGAAGCGGCGTCAGGCGCCGAAGCCCGCGGCAGCGATCGGCGCCGGCAGCGGACTGCGTGGCAGGCCGGCCTCGGCCGCGACGGCGTTGTAGCCGCCTGGTGCCACGTCGTTGGGGCCGTCGGGATACCACAACGCGGCGAGTTCTTGAATCTGACGGCGGCCCACCGTGAGTTCGAACTGCCCGCCGCCGTAGAGCCGGATGCCCTGCCCTGCGCAGTGCTCAATGGCCTCGAGCAGGCGCTCGAGCGTGCCGAAGCGCGAGGGCTTGATGTTCATCCAGCCGGTC
>JBIIFR010000260.1:0-3026 GCA_044237215.1 Gaiellales bacterium | reverse complement strand
CGCCGCCAAGGAGACGGCGATGGAGATGAAGCAGAACGTCCGCAGCTACTGGACCTCGCAGACCGATACGGTCAACGACTTCATCAACGGCAACCTCCTGATGACCACGGTGTGGCCGGACGGCTACTGGAAGATCAAGAACCACCCGAAGATGAAGGACCGCAACATCAAGTACATGCAGCCCGTCGAGGGACGGCTGACGTGGATCTGCGGCATGGTCCTGAACGCAGCGAGCAAGCAGCCCGGACGCGCCATGATGGCGATGGCGGCGGCGAACACGCCGGCAGCCGGTGCGGCACTGACGGACAATTTCCAGTACGCCAGTGGCCAGAAGGCAGGCGTGCAGGAACTCATCCAGGACAAGGCGCTGATCACCGCATTCGGCCTCGACGACGCAACGCTGTGGGAGCCGCCGAAGGCATGGCCGCAGGTCGCCGTGCAGCCGTACAAGGAATACATCGACGCGGGCACCGAGGTCATCAACGCCTAGCGGACGTACCGCCGGGGGACGCGTGTCCCCCGGCGGTTCGTCATCGCGCGCGACCGTGCTTCAGACCGCGGGCTGCACCAGTCCAACCGGCTGCTCCCCCGCAAGCACGCGTGCGACGTCCTCCGTGGGATTGTCGAACGAGCGCAGCTCGGACGCCTCGCTGTAGAACGCCGCGTGCGGCTGCACGATCGTGTGCGGCCACGCGAGCGCAGGCTCGTCCGCCGGCGCGGGCTCGACCGGCAGGGCATCGAGCGCGCAACCTGCAATCTCCCCCGCCTCCAGGGCGCGACCGAGCGCCTCGTGGTCGATCAGCGCCGCTCGGGCGGTGTTGACGAGGTAGGCGTCGGTGCGCATCAGCGCCAGCTCGCGGGTGCTGATCATCCCGCGGGTTGCGTCAGTGACGGAGGTGATCAGGCAGATCACATCGGCCGTCGCGAGCGCGTCGTCGAGCGCGGCCTTCGTCGCGCCGGCCGCCGTGATCTCCTCGGTCAAGGCGTGCTGGGAGACGACGAGCACCTCCATGCCGGCACCGACGGCGTTCTGCACGAGCAGCTTGCCAATCGCGCCGAAGCCGATCACGCCGAGGCGCGCGCCGCGCACGACGCGCGGCGGCTGCGGGTACGGCCACCAGGTGCCGCTGCGGACGAGGCGATCCAGCATGACGACCCCGCGCAGGCACGCGTAGACGAGCGCCATCGAGTGATCGGCGACCTCCTGGTCGCAGAAGTTGCGGATGTTGCAGCAGGCCACCCCATGCTCCGCGAGCCCCGCGACATCGAGGTGGTCGATGCCGCCCGAGCACGTCGCCACAACCTTCAGATGAGGCGTCCGTTCGAGCATGTCCGGCCCAATGGCGCAGCCCGGATACGTGAGGATGCCGACGATGTCCTCACCGGCCGGTACCTCGTAGGCAAACTCAAGCGTGGCGCCGACACGGTCGAGCAGGCCCTGAGCGCGCTCGATCGGCCACGTGTCGTCGGTGCAGATGACGCGCATCAGGAACCTCCGGGGATCACGCCCGCGGGCTGCTCGCCCCGCAGAAAGCGGGCGAGGTCCTCGATTTGGCGGGTGTAGGGAGCCAGGCTCGCCGCGGGCGAGTACCAGGCCGAGTGGGGCTGGACGATCAGGTTGGGCCAGCCGAAAGCCGGCTCGTCGGCCGGCGGCGGCTCGCTCGGATAGACGTCGATTGCCGCACCGGCGATGACGCCGTGCAGCAGAGCATCGCCGAGCGCCGCGTGGTCGACGAGCGGACCGCGCGCGCAGTTGATCAGGTACGCGTCCTCGCGCATCTGCGCGAGCCGGCGGGCGTTGACGAGGTGCCGCGTGGCAGGCAGCAGCGGTGCGTGCAGCGTGACGACGTCACTGGTCTCGAAGAGCGTGTCGAGATCAACCTGCTCGACGCCGAGCGCGCGCATCGTCGCCTCGTCGACGAACTCGTCGGCGGCGACCACCTCCATGCCGAGCGCGTTGCCCTGGGCGGCGACCAGGCGGCCGATGCGGCCGAAACCGATGATCCCAAGGCGGCTGCCGCGGAGACGGCGCGGCTCGCGGGGGAACGGCCACCAGCCGCCAGCGCGTGTGAAGCGGTCCAGCTGGTGCACGCCACGCAGCAGCGCGGAGGCGAGCGTGATCGTGTGCTCGGCCACCTCGTCGTCGCAGTAGCCGGCCACGTGCAGGCACGTCACGCCCTGTGCCTGCAGCTCGGCCACCGCGATGTTGTCGTAGCCGGTGGAGCAGGTGCCAACGAGGCGCACGTTCGGCGCGTGCTCGAGCAGGTCCGCCGCGATGCGCTGCTCGGGCGCTGCCAGCACGGCCACGACGTCATCGCCGCTGGCCGCCGCCGCCTTCTCCACGACGACGTCGAGCGTCGCCAGCACGTCCGCCGACTCCTCCAGCGGCCACAGCGGATCGAGGATGACGACGCGCGTCATGCGGGCACCAGCAGCAGCTCGTCGATCGCATCGACGAGGTCGAAGTCGAGCTGGGAGATGCCGCGCGGACGATGCGTGCGGACCTCCAGGCGCAGCGTGCCGCCGCGCTGGCTCCAGTCCGGATGGTGATCGAGCCGATCCGCGGCGGCCGCGATCGGCACCAGCAGCGCGAAGGCAGCGTCCCACGAGCCGCAGTCATGCTCCCGCACGAGGCGATCGTGAACCAGCGCCCACGCCGGGCGGTCGGCCAGCGCGTCGGCAACGGCCAGCTGGGTCATGGGTGTCCGCGTGCTCACGGCCGTGCCCTCCCTCTCGATTTCGCGTGGGCGCCTTGCGCTGCGTAGACTACGCGGGCACACCCCATACGGAGGAACCACGTGGCAAGCAAGTGGCTTGAAGTCGGACAGTACGGACAGAGCGTGTGGTACGACAACGTCGCCCGCCCCGCGGTCGAGACGGGTCTGCTCGCAAAGATCATGGTTGAGGACGGCGTGACGGGCGGTACGTCGAACCCGTCGATCTTCGCCAAGAACCTCGAAGATACTGCTGTCTACGACGCCGCCATCAACGCCTTCCCGGCGGATGCCACCGCCGCGCAGATCTTC
>JBIIFR010000259.1:0-3030 GCA_044237215.1 Gaiellales bacterium | reverse complement strand
CGCTGCGTCCGCGACGTCGAGGTCATGATCCACGAAGCCCTCGGCGCCGTCGATCAGGACGAGGGCGATGTCGGCGTGGTCGGCCGCGGCCAGCGCGCGCTTCTCACTCCAGTACTCGATGTCCTGCCGGAGCGAGCGCTTGCGGCGCATGCCGGCAGTGTCGACGAGTCGGAACACGGTCTCGCCGCGCACGAGGCGCGTGTCGATCGCGTCGCGGGTGGTGCCGGGGATGTCGCTGACGATCACCCGCGGCGAGCCGATCAGCTTGTTGAAGAGCGAGGACTTGCCCACGTTCGGCCGGCCGAGGATGGCGACGCCAATCTCGTCGGCGACGCGCTCCATGCGCTCCGCCGCCGGCAGCTCGGTGAGGCGCTCGATGATCAGGTCGAGCAGATCGCCGCTGCCGGAGCCGTGGATGGCAGAGACGGGCATGGGCTCGCCCAGCCCGAGCTCGTGGAAGACGAGCGCAGCGACGTCGCCGCTCTGGCCGTCCGCCTTGTTGGCGACGAGGATCAGCGGGAGCTTCTCACGGCGCAGGATCTCGGCGACCTCAAGGTCACCGGGCATCACACCGGCCTTGGCGTCGACGACGAACAACGCCATATCGGCCTCGGCGAGGGCCGTGCGTGCCTGGGCGGCGACCTCGTCGGCCATCATCGTCTCCCCGCCGAGATCGATACCGCCGGTATCGACGAGGCGGAAGAACTTGCCGTTCCACTCGACGTCGACGTCCTTGCGGTCGCGTGTGACACCAGGCTCGGAGTGGACGACCGCATCGCGGCGGCCCGCCAGCCGGTTGCAGAGCGTCGACTTGCCGACGTTCGGGTAGCCGACGACGGCGACGACGCCGAGCAGCGGCTGCTCCGGCAGCGCCTGAGCCTCCTCTTCGAACTCCTGGCCTCGGCGCTTGCGCGCTCGCGGTGGCTCGCGTCCGCTCATGCGCTCGTCTCCTTGGTCGGCCACTCAGGTGGCACGGCGTCTTTCGGTCGCCCGGCGCGCTCCGCGCTCTCGGCGAATGACTGCAGTTGGCGCAGGTGCGCACCGAGTTCTTCGGAGGCGGCGCGGTAGACCTTGCTGCCGCGTCCCTCGACGGTCATCGGACGTCCGAAGGTCACGCTGATCGGCGTCCGCGGCGCGTCGGCCAGACGGTCGGTCCCGTTGATCCAGACCGGCACGATCGGGGCGTTCGCCATGCTGGCGATCATGGCGGCACCGGCCCGCACCTCGCCCAGCCCGGTGCCATGGTGGCGCGTGCCGTCGACGAAGATGCCGAGGATGCCACCGCGGGCGAGCACCTCGCGGGCGGAGTCGATGGCACCGCGATCGACCTCACCGCGGCGGACAGGAAACGCCCCGGTGTGCGGCAGGAAGCGCCGCACCGCAACGTTCCGGAACAGCTCCTGCTTCGCCATGTAGTGAAGCGGTCGCTGCATCACCGCGCCGAGCACGAAGATGTCGTAGAACGACTGGTGGTTGGCGGCGAGGATGACCGGGCCGCTGCGCGGAATCCGCTCGCGGCCCCAGATGCGCACGTCGGAGAAGTGTCGGATCGGCGGGGCCAACAGGCGCAGCGCCAGCGCCCACGAGCGCTCGGGGGTGAAGACGCGGAAGCCGTCCCAGGCCATGCGGGTCTCGCTCATGCGCGCTCCTCTACGAGCTGCACGATCGCCTCGATGACCTGCTCGATCGAGCGCCCCTCGGTGTCCACGCAGATGCTATCCGCCGGCACGATCATCTGCGCGGCGTCCTTGCGGTCGCGCTCGAGAGCGGTGTCGCCCGCCTCCTCGCCGCGCTCGGCGGCACGGCGGCGCCGGCGCTCCTCGGGCGAGGCGTCGAGCCAGACCTTCAGCTCGGCCTGCGGCCAGACCACGGAGCCGATGTCGCGCCCCTCGGCGACGGCATCACCCGCGGCCAGGAAATCGCGCTGGGCACCGCGAAGCGCCTCGCGCACCGCGGGGAGGCACGCGACGCCGGAGACGGCCGCATCGACGGCGTCCGAGCGCAGGGCGGGATCGAGCAGGCGAGTGGTCCAGCCCGTGGACTGCGCCACCTGAACCGGCTCGGTGCCCGTCTCCAGCGCGACGAGGGCCACGGCGCGGTACATCGCACCCGTATCGAGATAGCGGTAGCCGAGCCGGGCGGCGAGCGCACGCGACACGGTGGATTTGCCCGCGCCGGCGGGACCGTCGATGGTGATGATCATCGGCGCCGCTCCGCCGTGACGGCCTCGATCAGCGGGCGGAACCCGGGGAACGACACGTCGATGGCCTCGGGATCCGTGATCGTGACGCCCTCTTCGGAGTACAGCCCGGCGATCGCGCCCAGCATCGCGATGCGGTGGTCGCCGCTCGCGTTGACGGTGCCGCCGCGCAGGCGCGCCGGCACGCCGCGGATGAACCAGCCGTCGTCCTCGAGCTCGATGCGTCCGCCGATCCCGCGCAGCGCCTCGTAGACGCTCTCCAGCCGGTTCGACTCTTTGAACTTCAGCTCCTCGGCCTCGCGCACGCGCGTGCGGCCGCGCGCCGTGCAGGCTGCAAGGGCGAGGATCGGGAGCTCGTCGACCAGGCTCGCCACCTCGTGCCCGCGGATGCTGCTGGCGGTTAGGTCGGCGTGCGCCACCTCAAGGTCGGCGACCGGCTCGCCGGCCTCCGTCGTGCGGCGGTTGAACACGCCGATGCGGCTGCCCATGCGCTCCAGCACATCGAGCAGCCCGGTCCGGCCCGCGCCCATGCCGATGCCGCGCAGGAAGATGCGGGATTCGGGGATCAGCGTGGCCGCGACGATCAGGAAGGCGGCGGACGACATGTCGCCGGGCACCTCGATGCGGTCCAGGCGGAGGTGCTCCGTCGGCTGCAGCACCACGCGCTTGCCAACGGTCTGCACCGTGACGCCCGCGGCGCGCAACATGCGCTCCGTGTGGTCGCGCGTCGACGTCTCCTCGATCACGGTCGTCGGCCCGTCGGCGCGGAGGCCGGCGAGCAGGATCGCGGACTTGACCTGCGCCGAGGAGACCTCCATCGCGTGCTCCAT
>JBIIFR010000258.1:0-3052 GCA_044237215.1 Gaiellales bacterium | reverse complement strand
GGTGGTCGACCTGATCGACGTGGTGGAGCGCGTCGTACCGGTCGGGCGCCTCGACGCGATGACGAGCGGCCTTCTCCTGCTGATGAACGACGGCGATCTCGCACACCGGTTGGGGCATCCCCGGCACGGTGTGAAGAAGACGTACCGCGCGATCGTCCGCGGATTGCCCGGCTCCGCCGCACTCCGGAAGCTCACGCAGGGCGTCTACCTCGACGACGGGCGCACGCAGCCGGCCGACGTCAAGATGCTCGCCGCGCGCTCGGGCGGGGCAGAGCTCGAGATCACCATCAAGGAGGGGCGCAATCGCCAGGTCCGGCGCATGTGTGCCGCGGTCGGCTACCCCGTGATGGAGCTCGAGCGCATTGCCTACGGGCCGCTGACGCTGGGTCGACTCAGCGTCGGTACCTGCCGTGCGCTGAAGCCCCATGAGCTCGAAGCGCTGCGTGCCGCGGCAAGCGGCGGCTGAAAACCCGAGCCGCCGTATACTTCGGCACCGTGAGTGCTGCATCCGCCACCGGAGCCCCTGAGCTCATCGTCGTCATGCGTGCTTCCGCCACCGAGGCGGAGGTACAGCACGTCATCTCGCTGATCCACGAGGCGGGTGCTGGTGTCCACGTCGACACGGGTGGTGACGGCACCGTCATCGGCGTCATCGGCGATCGCGCGATCGTCGCGGCTCTGCCGCTCGAGGCCGTCGACGGCGTCGAGCGCGTCGTGCCGCTGCGCAAGGAGTACAAGCGCGTCTCGCGCGAGTTCCGCTCGCGCGACACGATCGTCACCGTCGGGCCGTGCAAGGTCGGCGGGGGCCACTTCGCGATGATGGCTGGTCCGTGCTCGATCGAGTCCTACGAGCAGACGCTCGCGTCGGCCAAGGCGGTCAAGGCCGCCGGCGGTTCGATGCTCCGCGGCGGCGCCTACAAGCCGCGCACCTCGCCGTACGCGTTCCAGGGCCTCGGTCTCGAGGGCCTGCGCATCCTGCGCGCCGTCGGCGACGAGGTCGGCCTACCGGTCACGACCGAGCTGATGGACGTGCGCGACCTCCAGGACGTGATCGACCACGTCGACATGATCTGGATCGGCGCGCGCAACATGCAGAACTTCAACCTGCTCAGCGCCGTCGGCAGCTCCGGCAAGCCGATCATGCTCAAGCGGGGCATCGCCGCGACCATCGAGGAGCTCTTGATGGCCTCGGAGTACATCGCCAACGGCGGCTGCGACGAGCTGATCCTCTGCGAGCGCGGCATCCGGACGTTCGAGCGGGCCACGCGCTTCACCCTCGATGTCTCCGCGATCCCGGTCCTCAAGGCCGAGACGCACCTTCCGATCATCGTCGACCCCTCGCACGCCGCCGGCAAGCGCTCGCTGGTCGCGCCGCTCGCCCTGGCCTCCGTCGCCGCCGGCGCCGATGGCCTGATCGTCGAAACGCATCCGACGCCCGAGCACGCTCTCTCCGATGCCGCGCAGCAGATCCCGTCGGCCGAGTTCCCCGCGTTCGTCGCGGATATCGAGCGGCTCGTCGTGGTCAGCGGCAGGACCCTCAGCCGGTAGGCGGCCATGCAGGTCGCGATCGTCGGCCTCGGACTCATGGGCGGCAGTCTCGGAGCCGCTCTGCGTGAGCATGCCGTCGCCCAGGTGATCGGCTTCGACGTGTCCCCGTCTGAGGCCGCGATCGCCCTTGAGCGCGGGTGCGTCGACGCCGTCGCCGCCACCCTGGACGAGGCCTGCGCCGCGGCAGACCTGATCGTCGTGGCGACGCCGGTGTCCGCGATCTCCGCCACCGTGGAGCAGGCACTCAGGGCCGCGCCGAGCGCGACGATCACCGATCTCGGCTCGACCAAGGGCCACGTCGTTGCCGCCGTCGCCGAGTCCGGGCGGTCGCGCTTCATCGGCGGCCATCCGATCTGCGGCTCCGAGGCCCACGGTGCCGTGCATGCGCGCCCCGAGCTGTTCCAAGGCGCCACCTGGTTTCTGACGCCGACCGTCGAGTCCGGCGCCGAGCGCCTCGCGCAGGTGCACGGCGTCGCCACAGCGATTGGTGCGCGACCGGTCGTGATCGATGCTGCCGCCCACGATTCGATCGTCGCGCTGACCAGCCACTTTCCGCACGTACTCGCCAACGTCCTCGCCACACAGGTCGCCGCGACGGACGTCAACGGGCACAGCCCGCTGCATTCGGTCGGCGGCTCGTTCCGTGACATGACGCGCGTGGCGGGTGCCAATCCCGCCATCTGGATCGACATCCTGCTCGACAACCGGGAGGCCGTGCTGGCCGCCGTCGCCGACGCGCAGCAGCGGCTCGACGTCGTCGCGGAGGCGCTGCGCACCGGTGATGAGGACTTCCTGGCCGGCTGGATCGCCGCTGCCGCAGCGGCCCGCAGCGAGGCGCTCGCCCAGGCGCACCGCACGGCCCCGGCGGATCTCCACGAGCTGATCGCCTCCGTCCCCGACCGTCCCGGCGCACTCTCCTCGATCGCGCAGACGCTCTCTGCCGCGGGCATCAACATCGAGGAGTTCTCGCTCAGCCACATCTCGCCCGAGCGCGGCGGCGAGATCCGCATCATCGTGGCGGGCGAGGCGAGTGCGCACCGCGCGGTCGAGCTGCTGCGCGCCGACGGCTGCCTCGCGGCGCACGCCCCGGTCCTCGAGGGCATCGGTGGTGCGGAGTGACCCCCTGGAAGGTCCTACCCTCGGGGCCGCTGCTCGGCGAGCTCTCCGTCAACGGCGACAAGTCGGTCAGCCACCGCTCGCTCCTGATCGGCGCGCTCTGTGACGGCCCGGTCGACGTCGAGGGCTGGGGCGATTCCGCCGACACCCGTGCCACGCTCGAGGCCGTCCGCTCGCTCGGCGTGCGCGTCGATGATCACGGCCATGGCCGGCTGACGGTCCACGGGGTGGGCATCGCCGGCCTCAAGCCTCCGGTTGGCTCGATCGACGTCCACAACGCCGGCACGCTGATGCGCCTGCTGACCGGCATCTGCGCGATGCAGCCGAGCGGTGTCTTTACCCTCGACGGCGACGCGTCGATCCGCAGCCGCCCGATGGAGCGCGTGGC
>JBIIFR010000257.1:0-3056 GCA_044237215.1 Gaiellales bacterium | reverse complement strand
AAGCGCGAGGATCGCGCCGCACTGCCCCTCGACGAGCGTGAACGATTCGGCGATGCCGTCGATGCGCGGGCGCTCCGCGTCGTGCACGTCGGACAGCGCGCTGGTCGGCGCGTGGACGGCACTCTCGTGGATGCGCTCGTCGATCTCGGCCCACACGGTCTGCTGCGACCGACCGGCCGACAGCGGGGCGTGCTCGAGATCGACCGACTTGCGGCGGCGGATCTCCGGATGCGCGACACGATCAGCAGGGGCGAAGTCGGCGCCGGAGTCGTGCCAACGCCCGGCCTCGACGCACGCGACCGGGATCTTCTGCGTGGTGGAGGCCGCAACGAGGATCGATGCCTCGAGCACGCGGTTCTGCTTGGCGCCGACGACCTCTTCGCCGTCGTACAGCAGTACGTCGGTGGTCAGCGGGTTGCGGACGAGGAGCTCGGGGACGTGCCCATGCAGGTCGATCTCTTCGATGGTGAAGCCGAGCGGCATCGCCTCGTCGAGGGTGATGTACGCGCGCTGCGGCAGAGCAGCGACGAGCAGGGGAACGATGGTGATGCCGCCGCGCGTCTGCGGTACCCCCAGACGCAGCGGGGTGACGTGCGGCGGGTTCGGGCTGATGGTGGCGCTCATGGCGGCTCCTTCGTCTCGTGGGGGGTTGGCACGAGAGAGTCGCTCTGGGCTGCCTGCTCCTTACGCCGGCTCGGCGTCGGCCGCCAGCGGCGTCCGTACCAGCCGCAGCAGCTCACACGCCCCCGCGATCCACCAGAACGCCATAAACGCCACGCACCAGGCGCAGACGTGGCCGCCGAAGTGCGCCTGCTCGACGTAGCGGAGGTAGATCGTGAAGATCGCGCCGATCAGGAACAGCACGAGGCTGATCGCGCGCAGCTCCATCAGTCGCCACGGCGTGGCGAGCAGCAGGATCGCCGCGGCGGTCGTGCCGATGTAGGCGAGCGGGATGCCGGCGAGGTAGCCCCAGGGCGAGTAGAGCGCGAGCGCGCAGCCGCCACCGGCCGTGCACGGCGGAATCCCGTTCGTGGCCTTCTGGTACGCGAGGTAGCCCGCGACGCCGATCGCCCCGACGAGGGCAAGCGCCTGGAGCAACGTGAGCGCGCGGCGGTCGAGCGTCATGCGCACAGGGTACCGGTCATGCGCGGTCCAGCGCGAAGTGCGGGTGGTCCCGCGCACGTCGCGCAGGGCTTCGTGGCACCTCGACCGCATCCTCACGGCGGCAGGTGCCGCAGGCGCGTTCCCTGCATTCGCCCGAACCCCGTGGTACGCCTCGATTTTCCTCGTTGGAGACGGCGATGGCGCGCACGGGTAGGCTACGCGCCATGAAGATCCGCGCCGCAGTACTCGAGGAGTTCGGCCAGCCGCTCGTCGTCCAGGAGGTGGACCTGGCCGAGCCCGAGGCGGGGGAGGTGCTCGTGCGCCTCGAGGCGTGCGGTGTCTGCCACACCGACCTCTACACGGCGTCGGGCGCGGACCCGACCGGCTACGCGCCGTGCGTGCTCGGGCATGAGGGCGCGGGCGTGGTCGAGAAGATCGGCACGGGCGTGACGATGGTCAAGCCAGGCGATCACGTGATCACCCTCTTCGCCCCCGAGTGCGGGCAGTGCATCCACTGCCGCAGCTCGCGCACCAACCGCTGCATCGCCATCCGCGAGCAGCAGGGCCGCGGCTACCTGCCCGACGGCACCGCGCGCCTGTCGCGCGGCGGCGAGGAGCTGCGCCACTTCATGGGCACCTCGACGTTCGCCGAGTACACGGTGATGCCCGAGATCGCACTCGCGAAGGTGAACCCCGAGGCGCCGCTCGACGGCTGCGCGCCGTTCGCCTGTGGCCTCTCGACCGGTATCGGCGCCGCGCTCTACACGGCGCAGGTCGAGCGCGGCTCCACGGTCGCCGTCTTCGGCTGCGGCCTCGTCGGGCTCGGCGCGGTGATCGGCGCGCGCCTGGCCGGCGCCGAGCGCATCATCGCGATCGACCTCGCCGAAAACCGCCTGCAGGACGCGCTGCACCACGGCGCGACTGAGACGCGCGTCGGCGGCCCCGACACCGTCGACTGGCTCAAGGAGCAGACCGACGGCTACGGCATCGACTACACGTTCGAGGCCACCGGCAACGTCAACGTGATGCGCCAGGCCGTCGAGAGCGCCCGCGAGGCCTGGGGGCTCGCGACGATGTGCGGCGTCGCCGGCAAGGGCGAGTTGCTCGAGGTGATCCCGCGCTTCCTGATCACTGGGCGTCGCGTCACCGGCTCCTCGTTCGGCGGCGTCAAGGGCCGCACGCAGGTGCCGCTGCTCGTTGACCATTGGCTCAACGGCGACATCGACGTGGAGGCACTGCTGTCCCACCGCATCACGCTCGACGAGGTCAACCACGGCTTCGAGCTGATGGAGCAGCAGGATGGCATCCGCAGCGTCATCACGTTCGGCGGGTCGTGAGTAGGACCGCCGTCATCGCGATGGAGGGAGACCAGGGCCTGGGCGCGCTGCTCGTCGGCACGCCTCTGCGTATCGCCGTTGTGCTGCTCGTCGCAGTCGCATTGCAGATCATTGCGGTGCACCGTCGAGCGGGCACAGGCGCGGGATCAGCAGCGCGGCAAGGAGGTCTCGGGCACGCGGGTCGCCCAGCGCACGGGCGCGATCGGGTCGCTGATGATCAGCGTGGTCTCGGTGGTGATCTGGATCAATGCGCTGCTGATCATCCTCGAGGCCCTGGGCATCAACATCACGCCGATCGTCGCAAGCGCCGGTGTCGCCGGCATTGCGCTCGCCTTCGGCGCGCAGACGCTGATCAAGGACTACATCTCCGGGATTCTCCTGATCCTCGAGGATCAGTACGGCGTCGGCGACGTGGTCGTGATCGGCGCGGTCACCGGCACCGTCGAGGAGGTGCTGCTGCGCACGACGCGACTGCGCGACGCCGACGGCACGCTCTGGCACTTCCGCAACGGCGAGATCATGAGCGTCGGAAACCGCTCGCAGCCGAGCGTCTAGCGCGACAGCACGTCGACGAGGATCGGCTCGGCAATCGCCATGTCCTCATCCGAGCCGATC